>JAAZOH010000028.1 GCA_012797845.1 Candidatus Beckwithbacteria bacterium | reverse complement strand
GCCTGGATAGGCTGTCATTTCCGGAGGGTCATCATAGACGAGTTTCCACTTCCGTACTTCTTGACCGCCGCCACCACATGGCTGACCGCAAATAGCTGGATCTCCAAAAACCTCACAACAACTACCACCGCTACCGCTACCGCTACCAGATCCACTACCTCCCGATTTTTTACAACAATCACAGTAACTATGACTAGCTGTGCAACATTCATAGTATCCAGAGCCACAAGCCAAAATAGTTTTTGGACAAACTTCAAAAAATGTAAACATTAAAAAGGTAATTATCAATAATTTAATCTTTTTCATTGTCTTGAGATCTTGAAATTACTAAGGGCTTTATAGACAAATAGCTTTCTTTTACTAAACGATTTTTATCGAGCATAAGTTCCGGATTATCAAATGGGCATTGCCATTCTACCAATATCAACTCCTGCTCTTTAAATTGATTTTTTTTAGTCAATCTACTTATCTCTCCCCATTCTTGAATATCCTCATCATATGTCGGTTCACGGTTATAAAAAACAATATCTGGATTGTCGAGATTAAGAGTAAAGAGCTGATCATTTCCGGCTCTTACCTGCCATTTATTATCAGTCTGTTGTTCGATAGGCCCTACAAAAGCACAGGTGTATTCACTACCTTCAGAAATTGAAACCGGACTGCCTTTATACCAATAAACATCCATAGGAAACCATGCTGTTTCTGAAGTGTTTTTAGGGGCGACTTTACTTACAAAATTACTTACAGTTTGATTATCTTCTAATCCCAACTTCCACATTAGATAGATCGGATAGTTGAAATGGTCAGTATTTTTAGATTGTAAAAAGAAAAAACTAAAACCAAGGCTAATTGCCAATAAGACAATAATTAAAATAACTATTTTTGCTAACTTTGAGAAAAACATACTGTAATCACAACTTACTTTAGCTAATTACAGTATATGGAAAAAATTACACTAGAGTCAATAGAGGTTAAATTCCTGGTCTTTCAACAAAATTGTCTGTTGTCAAAGCTTGATTTTGTAATACAGAATTTAATTCTGGATGTTTTGTAGCTAATTGTCTTGCTAAATAACCCTGAAAATCTAATCTCGTATGAGAATAATCATTACCTGTTCCAAGATAAGATTTCCAAAACAAAGACTCTATTATTTCTTTGGCTAATGTAGTTGCATAAGCAACTGCAAGTTCATTACTATTTGTAATCCCCAAATCATTTGTAATTTTATTTTTATTTGTAGTCAAATCTATACCTCCATAACCTCCTTGTCCCCATAAAACATCTCCTAAGTCTCTGGTTGTAAAAAATCCAATATTATTACGCAATAAATCCCCAAATTTTATTACATGCCCTTGAGGAACTTGAGTTAATGGAAGATGAGGATATATATCTGTACCTAAAGTATTGGCCCAATCAATTGCAGATTGACCATTTGATAAAGTTAAACTATCTATAGGAATAGTACTCATTTCCGCAAGATAATCCAATATTTGTGGCATAATGTCTTTAAACCATTGAGGAATATCTTCTCTATTTTTATGTCTATTCCACCATTTTTCAGCTTGGGCTCTATCAGCTACATCCATTTGACCAACCTCGGCAATTGATGTTTGCGTCTCTGATTGTTCTGGAGCTGACTCATCAGCTACCTGAGCTGCTGCAGCTTCATTAGCTTTCATAACCTGCAATCCAGTTCCAGGAACATCTTCGCCAGCTTCATTTTTAGAAGTATTAGTAGATCTTCCTGTAGGAGCCCAAACTCCAAACTGGTCTCCATTAGGAGCTTGAACAAGAAGCATATCACCCTGTCTAACTACTACCTGTACATTCCTACCATCAACCAAATTCTCTCCGTCAGTATGTACAAAGTTACCATTAGCATCAAGTCTGTGAATCCAAACTCCATTATGAATTGGGCTTAATACATCACCTGGAACAATGTCTTTGGCACCTGAATCAATCCAAATAAAAGGTTCGGGGGTAGGATTTTCACCACCGCCTGGATTAACAGCTAGTGGTTCATGCCCCTGGCTTGGCTTTTGTCCATTCATATCAAAGCCATCTCCCCAATCAAAGTTTATCAAAGCAACTGGCCCACCGTTTCTAAAAGTATCCATTGCCTGACTATTTAATTCCCTTACAACTTGTTTTGTATCTGCTCCAGCTAAAGCCTGCTGCTTTGCTAATTCTAATTGTTTAGACAAGTTTGATTGTATTTCTATTCCCATATTTTTCAAAAAACCAACTACACATAGTTGGTTTCAGATAATTATTTTTTTACTTGATATTGGACAGGTTATTTAATCCCATAATAATAGATGATTTAGCTAATGTTAACTTTTATCAAATTAATTTAGCTATCCTATAACATTATAGCACAAGCAACAATATGTAAACAATATGTAGAAAAATTGCTTGCCTCTACTCTGCTATAGGCTGGGCAAATAGTTTTGC
>JAAZOH010000027.1 GCA_012797845.1 Candidatus Beckwithbacteria bacterium | reverse complement strand
GCCTGGATAGGCTGTCATTTCCGGAGGGTCATCATAGACGAGTTTCCACTTCCGTACTTCTTGACCGCCGCCACCACATGGCTGACCGCAAATAGCTGGATCTCCAAAAACCTCACAACAACTACCACCGCTACCGCTACCCGGCGGTTTATTGTGTACCAGTAGTCCTTCAGCAAAATAAGTATGAGTATTAGCTACTTCCAAATTGTAAACTGGTACAGTTTTATTAACCAATTCAATGGAGCTAATAGTTATCCAACCATCAATAACATCCCACAATTCATCTCCTACTTTGGCTTCTCCAATTTCTCTCCATTCTCCATTACTTTTATTTTTTACAAATAAGGTATCAAAAATTGATATCTTTTTCAGAAACACTGGATGATTTGGAGTTACTTTTAACTCTTTTCCATTGTTTGTCTTAACAATTAGATACTCATCCGCTACTTGGTCTCCTTCATGGCGAAATACTTGAGTTACTTTGGCAACCTCAACCTTTCCACTTTCCGAATTCTGGCTCATTACTTCTTCCCCAACCTTGAAATCTTCAATGCTTTTAGTCTCTCCATCAGGTAAAAGGATTTGGGTTTGGGGAAGGAAACAACTACCACCACTACCTTCACCCTCACATACAATTCCATACGTCCCACACCAACCTGCATAACTGGGCATTGCTAGGATGGTATATGTAAAGGTTATAAATAAAACAGTAATAATTAGTTTGTGTAAAAACAACATAATTTATTTGGTCAGAATTATTTTAGCTTTGGCTGTTCCAGAAATAAAGTCAACGTCTTTTCCGATCGATTTAGTATCTGGAAGTACCAAAACAAGTATCTTTTGATCTAGTTTTAATTTACTTATTCCTGTTTTTTTCTGCCTACGGATGATCAATTCCTTGTTACTAAGGTATCTGGTTTTAAGTAAAACTTTCTCCACATTAGTATTTAAAGGGAGAACAGAAATTTTTATTTCACTATTTTCGTACTGATCATCATCTACTTCTAAAACTAATACAGTATTTGATTGATTATTAATTATTTGTTTGACCTGGCCAATAAAATAATAATAATCAACTTGATCATCATCCCCTGTTTCTTCATATATTTGGCTTACTTGCCAATTTGCTATTGATAGGGGCTCATTCGGGCTACGCTCCTGGATAAGGAAAAAGTAATCATGCCACCTAAACCCTAAGGGATATTTGTTATTTAAAATTACTAAAAAAGAAGCCAAGCATACAATAAAAAGCAACAAAACTGTCACAGCTGGAAGCAAAAATGTTTTTGTAGAAATAACCATTAATTACATTGAAGCATAAAAAGCAAATCTTAACAAGTTCTCAGGATGTCAGCATAAATTACAATTTTAAAAATATATTTATCGATTTCCCCAATATTCAGGTTGATGATTAACCACTTCGCTGAGAAATCTATTTTCTACTGCATTTAAATCACCTCGACCTGCCATCACATCTTTCAGCCTTCCCCATGTGTATGCTTCCCAAGCATTGTTATTTTCCGAAGGCGGAGCATGTTGACTCCCATACAGCTCTTTCAAAACAAACCATTTTCGTATCTGCCAAATCTCATCTGGACTAAACAAGAAGGCCTCATTGGCAACGGGTACTGTTTCGGTGGGAAACATGTGAGATATCGGCAAGCCGATAACCTGTTTTCCATTTCCTTTAGTATACTGTCCGAATATCGATCTATCATCATGAATAGGTTCTGATTTAATATTTATCTCAATTTGATCACCCATAGCTAAAATTTGATAAAAAATACTTGGATCTGTTCTCGCTGCTTCAACAAGTAATTTCCTAATTTCTTGTTTTTGCTCTGCTGTGCCAAGATATATAGTTGTACTTTCAATAAGTGGCTTTAAAGCTGGATCAAGACCAGAGTAAATGTCTGGGTTTGTTGGTAGTAGATTGTCTTTTGGTGGCGCCTGGACTTCTGGTTGTTCTTTACCTTGATCAGGATCATCGTTTGAAATAGGTGCTGTACTATCAGAACCACTTACAGAAACTTTCTCAACCCCTATTCCTGGCCACAGAAAACCGATTGATCCATCAGAAGTTTGTACTTTGATCCATCCACTAGGTAATACTTCAATTTCTTTTACTTGTTGTAAATCTCTAATTGGAGTTGCTGTTCCTTGTTCTGGCCCCTCAGCAAATACGACTGCTTGAGAGTCTGGTTGAGCCTGATAGTAAGTCCCTGGTTCTAAGGTTGGTACAGGAGTTGGAGTTTCAGGAAGACCACCGCCTGGATTAGAAGGTAGCTGTTCTGGATGTCCACTAAAAATTGGGGCTGCATGACCAGGAACTTTACCTTGAGCTTCAGCGGCTCTCCAGCCCACTACTCCCTCATACGCTTGCTGATCGTTGTAACCAGCTATATCTACCGCCATATGATAAGCACCAGAAGCAGGTTCAACTAAGGTTGCAGCTACCATCCCAAGACTTGCAGCTGAATGAATGAGGTGATTTTCACGCCCTCCTCCTTTAACTGGAAGTCTATCTGTTTGATTTTGCAAAACTCCTTCATAAAAAGGACTTTGCAATGCTCTATTTGAACCTTCAACATAAGGAAGTATTGCTTCAATTCCAAAATGTTGTGACAGCTGGTTCATTTGTCTTTGGTATTCTTGCCAATCTTGTTTACTTGGTTTACCCTCTAAGTCAGGTAAGGTGATTTGTTTTACCAAACGACCCATTCTTTCTGCTACATGATCCTCGATTCCAATCTGCTGAAAAGTTCTTATTTTTTCTCTACTAACTAAAACTGTTTGCATTTCTCCGTGTTCGTTTTTAAAGTCTACGAGTATATCGCTCTTAGCATCACCCTGTCTATCTAAATCATTGGAAGCTTCTAAAGCTACATACCACGCTCTAAATAAGGGTTGATATTCTGTTTTTTCTAAAACTCTTTGTTCGGGAGTTAAAAAAATACGATCAGCTTTATTAGCTTGCTCTATGTGTAAAGGATGTTTGCCTTCAACTTGTATTACAGATGATTGTGATTGTTCTAATTGATCAATTTCTACAGGTGCCATATTTTTTTAAAAAACCAACTACACATAGTTGGTTTCAGATAATTACTTTTTTACTTGATATTGGACAGGTTATGTAATCCCATAACAATAGATGATTTAGCTAATGTTAACTTTTATCAAATTAATTTAGCTATCCTATAACATTATAGCACAAGCAACAATATGTAAACAATATGTAGAAAAATTGCTTGCCTCTACTCTGCTATAGGCTGGGCAAATAGTTTTGC
>JAAZOH010000026.1 GCA_012797845.1 Candidatus Beckwithbacteria bacterium | reverse complement strand
GTAAATACCTAGAAACAAGTTGCGACTAGGCTAATCTCATTATAGAAAGATTTACTACTTTAGGAAACCAAGGCTTTACCGCGATAAAGATAATAGGCAAGATCCATTTTGGTAATTATAGATAGAGGAGAAGGTAGTTTATTTAAATCAAACCAAGCTATGTCGTCACATTTATCTGGTTCTAAAATTCGTGGAGTTTGACCAGACTTAATTTTAGCTTCAAATACACTTGGTACCCAATGCTGTTTTTCCTTTGGCAACAAATGATCTTTAGCGGGGTGTTGTTTTAAAATCTCTATCTCAACTCCCAATTCTTCTTTCATTTCCCGCCTAATTGCTGCTTCCAAAGTTTCCCCAAAATGGACAGCTCCACCTGGAGCTTCCCAACAACCTCGTTCATTTTTAGCCTGCTGACTCCGTTTGGTTAGCAGTATTTGATTTTTATCATTAAAAATTAAAGCTCCAACCGAAACACCAATGTAATCTAGACCGGCTTTTGCTTTTTGACTTAAAAGCGCAAATCCCTGCTCTCCTGCTTTTTTCTCCTCATCATCTTTAGCAAAGTAATGATCTATCTGATTTGGTCCGAACCAAACATATTTGCTATGATCTTCAGGGTGAAGAGTAATTTTTTGCTCTGGATTTTTCAACCGTGCAAAAAAGACTACCTCAACAGTATGAATAGAATTTTGTTCACTAAGATAAGTAAAAGTATAAAATGGCTCTTCAACAATAACATCAATTTCAAACTCTTCTTTTAATTCTCTAATTAAACTCTCTTCTAAGCTTTCTCCAAATTCGGTATGACCACCGGGTAATTCAAAATGATTGGGAAGAAATGTTTTAGTTGCCGCTCGCTTGGCTGTAAAAACCTGGCCTTTGGAGTTGTATAAAAATGCACAAGCAGTAATTTGCTGAGTTTGAGACATAGTTTTACTGGTTTAATTCCGGTTTTTTATATACCAACATTGTATAAGCATCAGTACTATTTAGCCTTTTAGTTCTGGCAATCTCATAAAAACCTAATTCTGCCTGACATTCACTACGATTAATAATCAGTGAGTTGGGCAAAATTTTATTTGGATCAAGTTTACTTGACACGCAACGCTCATCAATAAATGTTAGTTTGCCAATTTGATCTATGTGTAAATTTTTTTGGAATTTCCCAGCTAAATTACTATTAAAATCTCTTTTATCAAATAAATAATACAAAGCTAATTTATCTTCGCTTGGCAGATAGATATGATCATATTTATTTTGATTTTCATCTAAATAGGCCAACAAGGGCTTTTTATCATCTTCTCTATAAAGAGTTTGAAAAGTTGAACTATGGACAGTGTATATTTGCCAAAAATATATAAATTCCAAACACATCACAAAACTGATTAATATTCCCAGTGAAATGGAAAAACGTTTCTTTTGCCAGCGGTAATTAAAAAGTTGGGTAAAAACATAGGCGATTGGAAAAACAATAGTAACTGACATTAAAAAGGATCGGTGGACATTGGGCACATCATCCTGAGTTACCACACTGGCTAGCGGAGCTACGAGTAATATGTATAGTAAAAAATAGTAAAACAGCCACTTATCATTTTTAACAATTTTTGTTCTTAAGGACTTAATACCAAGTAATTTCAAAAGTTTGCTAGGAATTAGAAATAATACAATTCCCAACAGGTATGCGTAATAGATTAAGCCAATATCCGGAATTTGATAACGCTGGGGCATACCTCCTCGACTAAATAAATAATCTCCAGAAAAATAGCTGAGATATTGATAAAGCAGTTCTCGACCATACAAAACAATTTTGTTATGAAATATTCTAGTTTCCAAAAGAGGTCTACCTCCCATGCCAGCTTTAAAATTTTCAATTAGAACATAGGGTCGGCTCTGCTGGCTAAAAAGTGTGGTTTGATCAAAACGACCTCGCCCCCAAGTAGTTTGGGAGATGGCAAGCGTAAGTATGAAAAAAAAGATAACACCTGTTATCAACACTGTTTTTATTTTCTTAGAGTCAGTTAGCACAAAACTGGGTAACAGAATAATTGGTACTAAAACTCTATAGGCAGGATATAAAAGATATGTTGATCCAGATAAGAAAAACGATAGTAATAATAGAGGAAGTTTTTGTTTGGCAATACCATAAAACAACAAGATAGTAGCTAGTAAAAATGTTGTCGAAGCTAAAACTCCTTCAGCAGTTGCCCGCGACAAGACAATATGCCACGGCTGAATTGCTACTAAAAAACTGGCAAATAAAGCCGTGTTTTGTTTTTGAAAAATAAAATTAGCTAGTAGATATATCAAAACTACACTGAGTACTCCAGCTAAAGCAATTGGAAAACGAACTGCAAATTCATTAATCCCAAACACATATGTAGATAAACCCGAAATATACATGGGTAAAATATTGGGATAATCACCAAAATTATCAAAATAAAGTATTGGCCATGTATTACTATACAAATCAACTCCATTTTGAAGTGTGAAACGGCCAACATACCCATTCAAAACTTCATCGCGGTGAAAACCATATGGTAATGAACCAAGATGATAAAAACGGAGAAAAGCAGCCAATATAATTATTAGTCCTAAAAGAAGATGCTGCTTATAGTTTCTGAGTGTAGTTTGAACTACGTGTAACATCACAGTAGATGAGGTAGAATTTGAGCCCATAAACCCTAAAAGGGTCACGCTTTTCAGGCGCATACTTTAATAATTACTTTTGAGTTATTGCCAATTTAATTCTCTTCTGTCGTCAAAATAATATTAACTGCAGTTTTTTCTGATTGATCTTTGGTGTTATTTTCCCCAATGGTAATAGTAACTTTAGTGTTTTCTTTAGCAAAATTAAGCATCTTGCCCTGACCAGCATCAAATTCCATTTCCTTAGTCCAACCAAGTCCAGTCAGATCAGAAATGTATTTGTCAAAAACTTCATTTTGTTCACTATTAGTAATATATGTTACCGAGCTATTTGTTCCAGACGTTGAAGCGATAATAATCTTGGCATCACTAGTTATGATAAGTTCTTTAGGAAAATTACTTGGCAATACTGCTGATCCTCCTGCTGAGTATTGGGTTTGACCATCTTCAGATTTAATAGTAACTTCTCCGTCTTGAGCATCGACATCTACTTTTGCTCCAGTTTGAGCTTCTATTGTTTTTTCCAAAATTTTTTCACCGGTTTTTTGGCCAATTGTTTTACTTGGACTACAACTACTTAAAACAATTGATAAACACAGGATTATTAATCCAGTTGCTTTTGTTTTATTCATTTTATTATCACCTCCCACCTGTTTTGCATCTTTACTATTATCTATCCAGATACTGACAGTAATAACAAATGATTTTAGCAAGGGTTGCGGAGGAGGTGGGATTTGAACCCACGAACCCCGAAGGGTCACGCTTTCCAGGCGTGTGCCATAGACCACTAGGCGACTCCTCCATTTCTCTATAAAAGAGAAGTAGAACCGCAAGATCCACAAACGTACTTATTGTAACATCAGATTGGAATTAAGATTTTAGTAGTTCCCAGGCTTTTTTAAGCCCTGCTTTCTCCCCTTCAAAACCCATTATTTCAAGCGCTTGCTCATATGAAAACCAACCAGCGTTTTCCATTTCCCAACCATGTTGAGAGGGATCACCGGAAACATACTCCATAAGAAAGAATTGTACCGTTTTTTCAACCTTTGTTTGGCCACCACCCTGTTCTTGGTATGTTTTGACCCGCCGCGTGCTCTCCAAGGCCTTAGATTGCAAATCTAAGCTATGTTTGAGATCAGCCATGTACCGGTATGTTTCGGTATGAATTGGTTTAGATTTGACAATTTTGGCTGTTACGCCCATTTCTTCTTGAGTTTCTCTAATGGCAGTTTGTTTGGGCTTTTCTCCTTTTTCAATCAAACCCTTAGGTAAAACCCACTTATGATACCCAGAATGTTTGCCTAATAGAAATACGATACCACTCTGATCTTTTTTATAAACAACTCCTCCAGCAGAAAATTCTTGTTTAGTTTTCATCTTGCTCTCCCAATTCTAATTTTTTTTCATAAATAGTTTTACCTTTTGGCAAATATTCTCCTTCAGCTTCGGGTGGCAGTTTAATGGCTTTGCTAAACTCAGGAGCTACCTGACGAACATACTCATCTCGAGCTTCACCTTTGAGATGAGGAATAAAGGGACGGAACTTATCTAAATTTTCTTTTTGCTCATTAAAAACAAACAGTAGTTTATTAATGTAGTTATGTAAATCTTCAGAAAAACTGATATTGATAATTTTAAAATTTTTGACTGCCCCAGCTGCTGATCTAGCTACAAAATAACCTAAGCCAGTCACCATTTGAAACAAGCCTTTTCGATAAGCTCCAGTATCTACAACCTGATCGAGCCCTAAAGACATCTGGTAACGGGTCCAAGGGGAAGTGTGAATAAATTTAGTTAGTCGCCTGGTAGTAATAATAAATAGGGTTTTGCGCCAAACTACCCAAAGCCACCAATACATAAAAGCTCCAGCTAAAAGCCAAAAAATAGCAAAGATAGGGATGAACCTAGAAAAAGTAAAGCCCAGAATAGTCAACTTATTTAGTATTGCTATTCCTATCACTAAACCCAATAGAACAACTGCTACACAAAGTGCTAATTTTATTTTGATAACAATTCTCCCCTCTCTGGTGATAAATAGAATCCGCTCTTCTGAATGTTGACCTGGAAATTTAAGGCCTTTGTAGGGAAATTGAAAACGGTTAATATTAAAAACTAATTCCATTTTTTTATTTCTAACTTTTTCGCTTTTAGTTTTTAGTTATTTTTGTGCTCCCAGCAGGAATCCCTGCCTGCCGGCAGGCAGGGAACCCACATCGCTTGTGCACCTACCAGGACTCGAACCTGGATCTAGGGTTCCGGAAACCCTTGTTCTATCCCTTGAACTATAAGTGCTTATTTGTTGTGGTTCCGCCCGCCTGCAAAAGCTATGCTTTAAGCATTGCGGGCAGGGAAACCACTGTTCTATCCATTAAACTATGAGAGCAAATCTTAGCGGAAGGGGTGAGATTTGAACTCACGGGCCCTTGTAAAAGGGCACAGTTTTCGAAACTGTTGTATTTGACCACTCTACCACCCTTCCTTGATAATGCTGGTTTTTCCGCCAGAGGCGGATCGGCCTTTGGCTGACGAAACCGCTGCGATGGACCACTCCGCCACCCTTCCATCATAAACTCAACAGGTCAGGATTATTCCTTGATTGATTTGGATACTATGCAAATGTGCTCCCGACAGGAATCGAACCTGTATCGGTGGTTCCGCAAACCACTGTTCTATCCATTAAACTACGAGAGCAAGAAAGAAGTTTAAAAATGGAATTTCCCAGGCATATTTTACCAGAAGAAGAGCTTATTTTTTAGTCTTTTGAGAATTTTGGGGTTTTGCAGCTGGATTTGTTTCTAAAGGCACTTTTTCACCAAGCCATTTGCTCATTTTTTCAACCTGCGAAAGCTCTGGTTTTTCTTGCAGTAAATACTTATCTAAAATAGCTTTAATTTGAATTTTATCCTGCTTACCCAAGAGCAACATAAGTCTTGAGGGTATACCAATAAAATTTTCAATCATTAAAACTTCGTCATTAAACTTTTTTTCAAACCAGAAACGGCCTAGTTGTTCCCAAAAATAGGTTTTACCTAAAGTGATAATACCTTTATTGGTCAGCTTGTGTTCAACTTCTTCTGGCTCCACTGTCCCCATAATATAAACCAGAAAAGATAAAGCGATTAACGCTAAAACCAGCAAGAATTCTTTGACGAACAGTAAAATAATACAAATTAAGAAAATGATTGAACCAGCAGTGGTAAAGTATTCCCGATTGCGTTTTTTAAATGGCCGGATAGGAGCTTTCCAAGTCAGTAATATTTTTAATGGCTCTTTGACAATAGTTACTGGAGCTGGTTCTTGATATGGCATTTGCTCTGGTTGGACTTGTTCTGTTTTTGGCATTTGTTCTCTTATAATAGCAGATTTTTGAAAAAAATCGTATCTTAGGAACTTGCTATACTACTTTCTATGAAAATTATGCTCTTTGGTGGTAGTTTTGATCCGCCTCATCTTGGTCATCAGGAAATGGTAAAAAGGGTTTTACAACTAAACTTAGCAAATCAAGTTTGTTATGTGCCTTGCGCTAAACATCCTTTTGCCAAAAATTTATTGGCTTCGAAAGACCGTCTGGCTATGCTCAAGCTAATACAAACCACCAACACTAAAGTTGAAGACTGTGAACTTAACAGCACTGGTCCTAGCTACTCGATTATTACTTTACAATGTTTGCAAAAAAAATATCCCCAATATCAATTTTCTTGGCTAATCGGCTCTGATCAGCTAGCTGATTTTACCAAGTGGAAAGACTATCAAACTTTGCTGAAAAACTGGTCAGTCTATGTCTATCCTCGATATAATTGCCCCATAAAACCATTACTACCTAATATGAAAGTAATTGCCAATGTCCCCACAATTAAGTATAAATCTTCTCAAATTCGCAGTCTTATTAAAAATAATAAATCAATAATTAAACTTGTAGATCCTCAAATTGCCCAGTATATTAGCAAGCATCATCTCTATGAAAATAGCTAATTCTTCACAAGAAATTAACAAGGTCCGTAACTTTATTACAACCATATTAGAAAAAACCGGTAAAGACAAAGTTGTGATTGCTATCTCTGGTGGTATT
>JAAZOH010000025.1 GCA_012797845.1 Candidatus Beckwithbacteria bacterium | reverse complement strand
TTTTTTTCATTACCATCAAGAAGGGGAGTATTGACTGGAATAAAATCTGTCATGATATTATTTATCTTTTTTAAATTTAACTTCAGTTTCTTCAATCCCAATAAATCTGGTTTTATCAGCTTCGCCTGCATAGGGACCTTGTTTAACCTCAATCATCTCAGTTGGTTCTAACATGGTAAAGCCATGACCACCACTAGCTAGCAAAATGACATCACCAGTTTGTAGAATTTGACTTTGAATATACTTTCTTTTTTCAGAGTAAAAATCTACCCTTACTTTTCCATGTCTTATAAATAAAACTTCTCTAGTATAAGCCACATCCCGTTTGACTGGGTTATGAACGTGAGGGGGAATCTGCTTATCTTTAGGATGATTCATGTATGCTAATTGTTGGGAAAATTCGTCAGGAGTACAAAAAGTTATACCTTGCTGTTTAAAGTTATGGGGAATAATGATAGCTAAAACTTTATTCTCAAATTTTACTTGAACTATGTGTTTGTTCATAAATTAATTTTTAACTGCTTTAAATAAAAAATGACAATAAATTTTTTGATCAGGAAATTGTTTTTTAATTTCGTTTAAATTTTCAAAGAAAATTATTTTATATTTTAATTTTTTAATATTCTGTAAGATCCTGTACTTAAAAGCATGAGGGGAATAATGTCTGCTAAATGGTTCTTTTTGAAATTCATCATCTCTCCAAATTAAGCGAACATTTTTTTCTATTTTAATTTTAGTCTTATTAGACATAGGTCCAGTTTTTACAAAGTAGACCTCATCAAGATATAAAGGTATTATACCTATTCTTCCTCGTTGTTTTAAAACCCGCTGAGCTTCTTTAATGACATTAATATCACTATCGCCTTGAAAGCATTCAAATGCACAGTGTAAAGTCATAACATCCACAGAATCATTTTTTAATGGTAAATTGCCCGCACTTCCTCCAATCATTCTATTGTGTATTCCAGTTTGATAAATCAAATCTTGACTATAAGCATTATATTTTTTTTGATGTAAAATTTTTGCAAATGGACTACTTGAAGCTGCAACATCAATTATTAAGTCACTTTTTTTAATATTAAGATATTTCATTGAAATATAATGTTCTAAAATTTTTTCTATTTTAAAATGGCCAACTACATCATAAAAATCGACCAATTTTGGAAATTTTTTCATCCAAATTTTAAAATCTTTAAGATCAATGAAAGAAAATTGAACTGGTATATCAAATGACTTTAATTCAGCAACTAAATTTTTAATCTTAGTCTTTCCCTCAACTTTTGATGATAAAAAGTCATCTGGAGCCTTTTTGAATTCTCTGAGTTGTTTTCCAATAATCCAATTTTCTTGTAATTGATTCAGGTAAGAAGTAATAAGCTTGTTTATTTTTTTCATTTTCAAATTTAAATATTTTTACCAAGATAAACCATGATAATTTTTCCTCTTTATAATTTTTTTATCTATTGCTGCTAAGTCTACAATTTTTTTATTTGTACTTTCTGCAATTTTTAAATACCTTTTTTCTTTAGTAGTTATTACTAGAGTATCAGATTTTTTTAAGAAATTTTGGACATCCGTTTCAATGAGGCTGTCGAAATGAGGAATGGCGTTCGCGATAAATGTTTTATTTTTCCCAAAAATATTGTTTTCATTATAATTCAAATCATAAATAGAAATCTTATATCCTGATCCAATCAAATTTTTAATTACCTCTATAGTTGGGCTATTGCGCAAGTCATCTGTTCCAGCTTTAAAACTAATCCCTAAAAATCCTATATTTTTATGTTTCAAACTAGTTATTAAAGAGATAGCTTTATCAATTTGAACTTGGTTACTTTTATCAATGTTTTCAATTATTGGCGTTTGTAAATACAAATCATGAGACATTGTTTGAAGAGCCTTGAGATCTTTTGGTAAACAAGATCCCCCATAGGCAAAGCCAGGATTAAAATATTTTGTAGAAATATTAAGCTGCTTGTCTTTTTTAAATAAATCTAAAACTTCGACCGAATCTATATCTAATGACTGGCAAATATTGCTTATCTCGTTGGTAAAAGTTACTTTTAGGGCATGGTAAGTATTATTAATGTATTTAATAATTTCAGCAGTTTTAAAGTCTGTAAAAATAATATTAGCCTTGATTGGCTTATATAAAGTTTTTAATTGTTTTTTTATATTGTTATTGCGAATACCAAAAAGAATATAAGGAGGATTATAGTAGTCGAAAATTGCACTTCCTTCTCTCAAAAATTCAGGATTTATAGCAATATCAAACCCTAAGCCTTCTTTTTTTCCAGAATTTTGTTCGATAATTTTAGCTATTTTTTCAGATGTTTTTGGCGGTACAGTGGATCGAATAACCACTAAGTGCTTTTTACTCTTTTTCTTTAAAGTTGCTCCAATTTCTTGAGCAACTTTATTTAAGGCACTTAGATCGGGATGACCGGTTGTAGATGATGGAGTGGCTACTGAAATTAGTGAAATATTTGTGTTTAAAATTGCCTCTTCTATATTTTGAGTAGCCTTTATTCTTTTATTTTTTATCTGTTTTGATAGTATTTTTTTCAAATCCTTTTCGATAACGGTTGGTTCCCCTTTATTTATTTTATCCACCTTATCTTTAGAAATATCGACACCCCAGATCATGTGTCCATTTTGAGCTAGACACGCTAGATTGACACAGCCAACATAACCAAGACCGATGATGCTAATTTTCATACTATTGACTCATTAAATATTTAATTATTTTACTACCACTACTAGCGAGACTATCGATAGAGTAATTTTTTTTGACAACCTTATAAAGATTCTTTCCCATTTTAATACGCAAGGCTTTATTTTTTAGAAGATTGATAATTACTTGAGCAAATTTTATCGGATTATCTTCTATGAGAATGCTAACATTTTTTCCAAGATTTAGCCCTTCTGCTCCCAGGCTTGTAGAAACTGTGGGTAATGAAGCTGTCCCATATTCTAAGATTTTAAATCTTGTTCCTGATTCAAAATGAAGAGGGACCAAACCAATACTAGTGTTATGTAAATATGGCGAAACTGAATCTACCTTGCCAGTAATAATTATTTTTGGATCGGCAATATCTCGAAGAATCCAGTCTGAACCCTTGCCAATAATATAAACAAAGATTTCCGGGAACTCTTTTCTAACTTTTGGCAAAACATTATTTAGGAACCATCTAGTGCCATGTTCCATTGGACTTTGTTCATAAAATGTTCCAGCTATTAAAAGAGATGGAGTTTTTATAGTGTTAGATGTTTTTATTTTTTTATAATTTTCTAAATCAACCACATTGGGGAAAACAAATATTCTTTCTTTATGCTTTGTCCAAGATTTAAAAATAGATGCATCAATTTCTGAAACTGCTGTAGTTACATCAGCAATATTAACCAATTTTTTCTCATAATTTTCGTATTCTTTACCAGATTTTTTTATTTTTTTAATTTTTGACTTGTCTTTTTGAAAAGGAATTTCTCTTAGAATAAATTGTGAATGGACTGCAGCTGTATCGCAAACTATTTTGATATTTGGTCTTAGTTTTTTTATTTCAAAAATTAGATTGTAAGAAAATTCATGTCTATCGGACCAAATAATGTCGATGTTATTTTGATCATAATATTTAATAATATATCTGACATCATCTGCCTCATTTTTTTTCCCCTTCGTAAAAAAATATTTTCGAATTTTTTTTATAAAATAATTTTCTAAAAAATTTTGTTCCTGAGCTATTGGAGTGAAATCTAATTGCTTAGATATTTTTCCATAATATTGGAAGGCTTGATTGCCACCCATTTTAGCTAATGGCATAGTTGTTATAATATGCAATTCAGAAATTTTATTTAAAGCCTTGATGGCGTTGTGAGCACTCATTTCAGGGCCTCCAGCATAAGGAAAAGTTAGAATTGGTGCTATAAATAGTACTTTAGTCATAATTTATACTAATTCGATTTTTTTACCATTTACAATAGTGCCAACTATATATTTTAGCCGCTTATTTTCAAAAAAGTGATTGACTTTATTTTTATGATCCTCGCTTAATGCTTCTGTCCAGTTTTGCGTTGGAATACCATAGTTATAGCTAAAGCAATTTAAATAATAGTAAAAATATTTATATGCTAAATATTTCGTTTTTTTAGCTAAATGCATTTTTTTTATTAACACTTTTTCTAAAATGGAATAATATTCTTTTTGAGAAGCTGGATCTAAGGTAAAATTCTTATTGCGAAAATGGGTATTAGCTATAGTAATAGTTGGGGTATTATAAATTACGCTTTCTATGCCTGCGGTACTTGTCCAGACTACGCTTACATTAGTAATAGGAAATAGGTCATAAGCAGTTATTGCTGTTTTTGGGGGAAGCAAGATAATGTTTTTTGGCAACAAACCATACTTCTTTTTTATCATGCTTTCCAAGCTTTCGACAGTAATGGGGATCTTTGGATGCTCTTCTGCTGGATGAGACTTAATGATTAGTTGATAGTTTTTATGTTGAAGAAAATATTCAATAGTTTTAAAATAACCTTCTTTAATTGACTTAAAAAAGAGTTCTTTGTCAAGTGCATTTAAATCCCAGCATACGTTGCCATATAGAACCGCTGTAGGTTTTTGTTTTGCAAATTTAATAATTTTTTCCACCTCTTTACTGTTGGAATATCTGACAAGACCTAAGCGGCCTACATCGCCATTTATTCTTTTTTTAAGTGTTTTGTCAATTTTTTTAATCTGACTTTCTTGAAGAGGTACAGACTTAACTTTTTTCCACATAGGTGTTGTATTTAATGACATTGCTGGTTTATTGTTTGCATAGATATATTCATCCTTTTTAAAACCAAAATAATAATTGTAATAATTAATATTCTTCAAATCGGCAATTTTTCTAAGGACTGACCAGGGGTAATAAAAGGAATCGTGAGAAATAATCCTATCAGGTTTTAATTCTTCAATTATTTTTCTAAAGAAGATTTCATACATATTGCAATTCAAAAGAGCCTCTCTAACCAAGTTCCTTTTATTTTTTACTAGATCTATGCTACTAACAAGATGATGATTTCTAACTTTATTCATAGCATCATGCCCCAGGTCTATGTTTTCAAACTTGTATTTGAGCAAATCTTCAAATTTTATTTTTGCTAAATTCACTTTTAACTTATTTATCTCAGTTTTACTTAGGTACTTTTTCATGTCATAAGTCTTTCCCAGTTTCTTGAAATCGTTTAAAGCTTTTAATTCTCCATATTTAATTTTTTTAAAGTCAGTCTTCTTATTTCCTGATGACCATTGGCCGCCTAAATAGATAGAAGGGGAGATATTATTGATAATTCCCCCAGCATAATAAATTTCGCAACCCTGAGAGTGTAGTAGTAAAGCAAGGAGTAAATCATGATATATAAAATTTTCACCAAAAGGAAAGCTTGGACCAAAAAGTATTTTTAAACCATTTTTATTTTTTAAATATTTTGTATTTGCATCCTTTATTAAAGGTAGTAATGCATTATTTTTTTGCCGGTTTTTACTAAAATCAGTAAAAATATGAGAAAATTTGTTGATAGGCATATTTTTATTTTAATAGGCAAATAACATAAAAGGTCTAGGCGGAGTTTTCCAGCAATACATTCCTCTAGCTTCAATCCGATAGTTGCGGTTAGCCTTGAAAATCACTTCCTTGCACTTGTGGTAGTTTTGTTGATTATGATATACAGCTATAGCTAATTTAGGTTTATTCCTCTGTAAACAATCGACTGCACCTTTTAGGGCATCTATTTCCCCACCTTCTATATCCATTTTTATAATCCCCTTACCCTTTAATTTATTTGTTTTTACAACTGAATCAATAGTAGTAATTTTTGTTTTCTGATAATTTTTATCTTTTTTATCATCGACACTCGAGTTATATAGACAATTATTTTCAAATTTCAAATATGCCTTTCCTTTTTTTCTTCCCAAGCTTTTAGAAATAATTTCGAGCTGTCTTTTTTTTACCTCCTTTTTAAAAGTCTGTTGCAAGCTTTCTTTTAAAATTAAAAGGGGTTCAATAGCTATTACTTTTTTAGCTTTGTTTTTAAAGGCAAAATTTGTATAAAAACCCTCACTTGCACCAGCATCTATGACCCAGTTTACTTTTTTAAAATCAAATAAGGGGTGATCGTAAGAAGCAGGATTTTTTTTATATGGATAAAATACTTCATTATAAATCCATTCCAGGCCTTGTAAGGGAATATTTGTTGGCCAGTAGAATTTCAGTTTTTTAACCTTTAGTAGTTGAAGATTTTTATCTTTTTTAATAACTTCCACTTTAGGTGTTTGCCAATATAGTTGGTGTAGTTGAGTAAAAAGGTCCTCGCTCGAAAAAGTATATTCTTTATTTAAAAAACTTTTTAAATAAAGAAATAAAATATTAGCTGATTGTTTTGAGAGATACTTACTATTAAAAGAAAACATATTAATTTTTTGAGAAGCTTTTAGCTAGTTCTAAATCCTCTTTACTATCGATATCAATTGCATTCTTCCAACCCAATTTATAAAAAATATGATTGGGGCCATAGAAGGTTTTGCTTTTTTGCAAAGCTTTAATATTTGCAATCCAAATAGCACCGCTGGGACAAAATAATTTAGATAAATCCTGAGATCGTTTTTTAAGAGCGCTTTTATGAATATACTCTGGTCTGCAGTTTTTATCTAGAGTAAATGCCCACCATGGATTCATAAATCCAAATTCAAAACAGCTGAGTTGAAAACTAGCCTTTTTGGCAGTACAATTTTTATCGGCTCGTATGATATCTTGGCCAGTTCTAAGCGGGCAATTGGGCATTAGGGAAAAAACTACATCAAATTCCTTGCTTTTTTTCTTTTTTAAATTTTCCAAAAAGTCAATAATCACACTGCTTACCGAAGAGTTATCATCTGTATATTTTGTACGTAGGAAAGGGACCTTAGCTCCATATTTTTCGCTTATGTTAGCGATTTTCTGACTATCAGTACTAACATAAACAGCATCAAACACTTTTGATTTTAATGCTGCTCCTATGGTCCAGGCTATGAGAGGCTTACCATGAAAGTTGACTATGTTTTTTAGAGGAATTCGTTTCGAGCCTTTTCTGGCAGGGATAATAGCTACTTTGCTTACCATATAGACCAGCCCCCATCTACAATCAAATTATGGCCTTGCATAGCAGTGGAGCTATTAGAAATCAGAAATTCAACTGGCTTAATAATTTCCTCTTCAGTAAGCATTCTACCAATAGGGCAAAGTTTTCCATATCTCTTTTTAAAATCCTCATCAGCCCTTCCCTCAATACCTCCATAAGATATGCAGTTAACCTTTATTTTCTGTGGACTTAATCTTATGGCCATTTCTTTGGTGGCATGGATAAGAGCAGCCTTGGCTACACTATATTGCACAGGAGACTGAATTTGTGGATTAGTATAAAGATGAGGATTGGCCGCAACCACACCATACATTGAAGAGATGGTAACCACATTTGTTAATTTCGATTCCTTCATTTTGGCAACTGCCAGTGAAAGTTCATAGGGTATAACTACATCCAGTAAATACTCAGCTTGCCAATTTTTGATCCTAGTTTCTAAGTCCGGTGAGTACTTGAGGCTTTCTAAATTTCGGGCACAGTGAATAAGAGCATAAGGTTTTGCATTTAGTTTTTCGAGAGAGCTGATCACATGGTTGATAGCTTTATCTGCTCTTAAGTCAATCTCGATAACGCTGAGATTTGGTATATTTTTACTGTTAGCAAAAAGCTTTAAGGCCTGCTGTTCATTTCTACTAGTAATGATTACCTTGTAGTCCTTTTTTAAAAAATGCTTTGTTAAGACCTGGCCAATTTTGCCTGTACCACCAGTGATTAAAATAGTTTTTTTCATGTTAAAGCCCTTGTTCAATTATTGAAATTAAATGCAAAACGTCTTCTTTTTTTTGAGGTTTCTTTTTTTTAGTAATAATAGCAATAAATTCTTCCAAAGCTTTTTTAAAAGCAAAAAAAGTATCTTTAAAGACTAACACCTCAGATTTATTTTGTCCATAGATCTCAATTTTGATTGGAGTAGCACTTTGACCCAATGCACTGAAGTTGGTTATTAAGCCAGAATCCCAAATAATGCTTGTGGTAGTGATTTGTTTTGACTTATGGGTTGAAGCTGATTTTATATGTTTAGTCTTAGTTTTAAAAAGATTAAGAGTTGGCTCAATAATATGAACAGCGTAGGTTTCCCAGTACTTAGGAGTGATAGCATTGACAAAATGTATTGGACCAAAGCTATCCAATTTTTTTGGGCTTAGCGTAAGTTCTTTGGCATAGGCAAGAGCTGAACAGGTAAATATCTGGCCAGCATACTGTTCTAAAGAGTACATTTTTTTAGCCTCAGCAATGGTTGTGGCCAGAGGTTTATCAATGTAAATGGGTAAGCCGGCTTGCAAGAAAGGGCGGCTCATCTTCAAATGGTTTTGCGAGTCGTCTCTAGCTAATAAGATAGCGTCAACTTGGCCAATCATATCTTGGTAATCAGTAACAATATTTACAATATTTGAGGCTTTGGCAATGTGTCGGGAAATGCTTAGGTCTTGGGTCCAAATATGGGTTACCTTGGCACCAGCAATTGCATCTTTAGGAAAACGTTGCTTACTCAAATATTCGTAAATAACCGGAAAAGGACAAGTTTTCATAACAGCTTTATTAAAGCCATTAAAAATTGCTGACCAGGAGTAAGGGTGGCCATTCCCTTCGCTAAGACCAATGATTCCTAATTTTAATTGCTTCACTTTTTCCAATTGAAGGGCAAAATGATATTCTCATCTTCCACTTTCAACTTTTTCAACTCTTTATATATATATTTCACATTTTTTTGTTGGATAAAAGTATCTGCGTTTTCCTGCAATTGCTTGATACTATCAATACCAATAACTATTTTATCAATAAAAGGGTTGAGAGCAACAAATTGCAAACAAAGCGTCTGAAGAGGTATCTTCTGTTGTATTGTAATTTTTTGTAGAAACTCAAGTTTAGTTGCAGCTTTATTTAATGGCGGCTTAAGTTCTTTGGTAGATTTAAAAAATAGGCCTTGAAGGAATACGGAACGGCAGTGAATCTCAACTTTATTTTCTTTTAGTTTTTTAAAATATGGTTCAAAGCGCTGATCGAAAATATTATACGGAACCTGAACAATATCAAACTGGATTTTATGCTTGATCAAAAATTCAAGATCTTGTGGGAAATACAGAGAAAAGCCAACTTTTTCTGCAAATCCTTGCTGTTTTAGCCTAAGAAACTCTTGGAAAATATCAGGATGTTTCTTAAACTCCTGAAAATTATGGATTAAATATCCAAAGAGTTTCTTTTTATGCAAGTTTTGCAATGATTTTTTTAATTCTTGAGCCAAATCTATTTGGCTCCCAACAATGACTTTTGAAATAAGACGTATATCTTTAGCTTTAGCTTTACTGAGGTATTTTCCTAAAACTTGCTCACTATTTCCATAGGCACTGGCTGTATCCAAAAAATTTATTTTTAACTTAGTAGCTAAATCTAAAATTTGAGCTACTTGGATATAGGAAAGTTTTCCGTTAGCATTGTTAATGCCATAGTCCAAGCCAAAATTGGCAGTACCAATTGCTAATTTTTGAACACCTTTCATAACTATTTGGGGAAATGGCCCATGAGAAGAAGGTTGTGCCACTTATTGTTTATCAAAATGTAATCTTTAAGTAAACCTTCTTTTTTGAAACCATTTTTTTTATAAAAATTAATGGCTCTGCTATTGTGCTCAAAAACTTCTAATTTTATGGTATGTATGTTAAGTAGATTGTAAGCAATGTGCTTTAAGACTTTTAGAATGTCAGTTCCATATCCTTTATTTTGCAAACTAGGATTTACGTATATTCCCAAGTAACAATGTTTATGTTTTTTATCTATATTAACTAAATTGCATACTCCAAGATATTCTTTATCTATTTTGTTTTGGACAAGCCAGTGAAAATTATTATTATCCTTTGCTAATTTTTTTATAAATCGAAGATGTTCTGTATAGGAAAATTTATTTTGATTAATCATCCACTTACTTATTTTTTGGTTATTTCTCCATTGATAGACTAATTGTTTTTCATTTTTAGTCAAAACAACAAAGCTTTTTAACTCTAATTGTTCATAAAAAATTACTTTTTTCATGCAATATAAATTTTCTAATTACTTTGTAAATCTGTCCAGGTAATGAGTAGCTATAACAGCGTTTTCGTTTAGCAAACAAGGAACCTTATCGATTATAGGGTAAGCAAGTAGACCTTTTTTAGAAAAATAAGAACCTCTTATAAAACTCAGAGGAGTTTTGCTTATAGGACAGAGCAATGGTTTACTATTAGTTAATTTATTTTGTAGAGATTTTTTAATAATCATTAAACCAGTTGGATTAAGAGGGTTTATATAGTAATCAAATAGCTTGTAGTCTAAAACATTATATTTCAAGGATTTAGCAGTTGAATATAGATTTTTAATATAACCATGGTGTTCCATTCTTTCTCTAGCTTTTTTATCTGCAAGTTCATAGGCAGGTTCTAAAAGAATTAGGTATTTATTGGTAATGCGATACAGTTCTTTTAAGGCTTCTTTTTCCTTGCCTCCATTAGGCTCGATAGAATGAGATGTATAGACAATATCTATTGCATTATCTGCAATTGGTATATTGAATAGATCTCCTACAAACAAAAACACTTTCGACAATCTTTTCTTTTTCAAATACTCTTGACCATATTTAATTCTTGACCATGAAATATCAAAGCCATATGTGTCTTTGGGTTTAGCTTTCAATTTAGGCAGAAGACTTGCTAAAGTAGTTGCTTCACCAACTCCTGCTTCAAGAATTGAATCGTACTTTACATTTAGATTGTTAATTACAGCTGCGATTGATTTTGTATAGAGGTCTTTCTCTTTTGGATTACTTTGTACATATTTTATGTAAGAACCACTTTGAAAGTCATAGCTAATTAAAACCATTTCATCTGAATTAGCTTGAGAAGAATTTCCTTTTTTTAGAAACTGTATAATATTACCTCCTTGATCGTAAATTTTCTTGATTTGGTTTAAGTTCTGTTTATTCATAAATTTTAATCAATTTACATATTCCCATTTTAAAGGTGTCCCCTTTGATACATTTCTTGAAATTTTTTTACCTAGAACATGTTCATAATATTTTGGTGCTAGACCAAATCCTGGACGAATTACTTTTAGACTTTTCTTTGTAAATTGTTCACCTTTTCTCATATCTTTTGCTATATAAATTGATCTTTTGAATTGTAAACTAGCTTGTTCTTTTTTTGTCGATTCATAGCTGATTTTTCCCAAAGCTTTCCAAGCCCGTCTACTTTCAATGACTAAGCTTTTCATTTCTTTTGGCTCTAGGGAAAAAGTAGAGTCGAAACCACCATCCTTTCTTCTCAAGGTAATATGCTTTTCAATTACAGTTGCACCTAGAGCCACACTAGCCAAAGGAACGCCAATACCTAAGGTGTGATCTGAAAGCCCTACCTCACAGCTAAATAAGTCTTTCATATGAGGAATAGTTCTAAGGTTTGATTCGCTTTCATCAGCAGGGTAAGTGCTTGTACATTTTAAAAGTATTACATCTCTGCATCCGTTTTCCCTAAGCGTTTGTATAGCTTCGCCCAGTTCAGTTACATTAGCCATGCCTGTAGATATAATAACTGGCTTTTTTGTTTTAGCAATTTTCTTCAGTAGAGGTATATGGATATTTTCAAAAGACGCAACCTTATAACATGGAACATCCAAGTTTTCTAAAAAATCTACTCCTTTTTCACTGAACGGAGTACTAAAGCAAGTAAGGCCTAATTTTTTACATTTTTGCATAATTGGTTTATGCCACTCCCATGGAATAGGAGCTTTTTTATATAAGGAGTAGAGGTATTCACCTTTCCATAATTTGGTTTTGTTTGAAATTTTAAAATTTGGTTTTTTGACATTTAGTGTCATACAACTGGCAGTGTATGTTTGAAGTTTTAAAGCATCAATACCAGCTTCGTGACTTTTTTCCACAATCTCTAATGCCCGATCTAAAGATTGATTATGGTTTGCAGAAAGGTCGGCGATGATATAAGGAGGGTAGTCAGTTCCAATTTTGCGATTATTTATTTTGATCATAATTTTCTAGTTCTTTGATGATTGAAACATCTTCAATAAAAACATTAAGATTTTGTATGGTTTGCTTTTTTGTTTCTAAGCTTATAAAGCTATTGTTTGGTATTAGTTTAATTATATCTTTAATTGGCAAATTGCCCTTGCCAATATTTAAATGTTTATCTCTAACATATGTCGTTTTGCTATCAGCCAAATGAAACATGCTTGGTCTTAACGTTAATAACTTTTTTACAAAAGAAATGGGATCAATTTTATGATAGGCTGATGAACTAAAGGCATGATGAATATCCAGACAAAAGCCTTTGTTAGTATGACTTAGAACATACTGTAGTTCATTATAGGTACTTCCGTTACAGATAATACCGTCTTCGATTCCTAAATAGGGCATATTTTCTACTAGAATTCTTGAATCATCAATTTGTCCTAGCTGCCTTGCAGTTTCTTTGATATCGCCATTACATCCCGGATGCACAATGATATATTTTGCCTTTAGGGTATCGGCAAAACGCTGAGCCTCTTCTATTAGCTCAATATTTTTTTTAAAGTTTATCTTCGAGGCCAAATTAACTCCATGGGTAAAATGAGGAGCATGAATGATATAGGGAATATTTAAGTTTCGCCAGATTCGATAAAATTTGGCGTATGAGTCGGGGACTGTATAGAGCTCAATATAGTTATAAACTTTTTTGCTAAAAAGTTTTTGTGCCTCCTCTACATAAAAGTCATTGGTTGACCAAAGTTTTAAGCCAATCTGGTGCATGGTTATTGAGCTAGTTCTTTAATAATTTTGACAACTTGTTTGGCTTGAGGAATAGTCAGGTCAACATATAGAGGTAATGACAACTCTTGCTGATAAAATTGCTCAGCATTGGGGAAATCACCTTTTTTAAAGCCTAAGTTTTGGTAGTAGGGTTGGAGATGGATGGGAATGTAGTGAACCTGGAGAAATAAGCCCTTCTTTTGCAAAGCTTTAAAGAGCTGTTGCTTTGTAATTTTTAGTTTATCAAATTGAAATAGTAGTGGGTAAAGATGATAGCAAGTATCAGAATTAGCAGCTTTGCCCAGAACCTTAAAGCAGGGATCGTTTGCAAAGGCTTTATCGTAAAAGTTTACCAATTTTGACCTCTTTTTTTTAAACTTCTCGATTTGGCTCAGCTGTGAAAGTCCGAGAGTAGCCTGAATATCGGTTAGCCGGTAATTGTAGCCCAAAGCTTGCATTTCGTAGTACCAATTCCCATCTGGTTTGCTGACAAAATTTTGCTTGGTAATGCCATGAGTACGGAGCATCAGCAGTTTTTCATAAAGTTTTTTATTATTGGTGGTGATCATGCCGCCCTCACCTGAAGTAATAGTTTTAACGGGATGGAAAGAAAAGGTAGTCATGTCACTGTACTGGCAAGAGCCGATCTTCCTATTTTTGTATGAGCTGCCAATAGCATGGGCTGCATCTTCAATAATGTAGAGCTTGTATTTTTTAGCTAGCTTGGCAATTGCAGCCATATTGCAAGCTTGGCCAGCATAGTGGACCGGAATCAACAGTTTAGTTTTGGGGGTTACTTTTTTAGCTAATTCAGCTGGGTCTATAAGTCCAGTGTATGGATCGATATCAGCAAAGTTAATTTTGGCTCTTGCATACAAAACGCAATTAGCTGAAGCAGCAAAGGACATGGGGGAAGTGATAGCTTCTGAGCTGGAATCAAGCTCAAGGGCTAGTACTGCAAGGTGAAGAGCAGCAGTGCCATTGCAGACTGCTACTGCATATCTGGTCTCACAATAACTGGCAAATTTTTCTTCAAACTCTTTAATGCTTGGGCCCTGAGTAAGAAAGTTTGATTGTAAAACTTTGGTAACTGCAGTTATGTCTTTCTGGGAAATAGATTGTCGACCGTAAGAAAATTTATTTTGGCTCATATGATCAAGGTAGATCATATCATATTTCAAAAATTGCTTTTCTTGTAAATTATTTTATAATTCAGAGTAATATGGGAAAAAAGGAACTTTTTTCTACTCCAGAAAACTTTACTTTAGACCACTATATTGCAGAGCTTGCAGGCTTAAATCGAGTCGGGGCGTATGAAGAAGTTTTGAGCTCTACTCCTCCATGCTATTCCCATGATTCAGTAGGTAATCCTTACCCTATGTTAGAACGAGGATTGGCTCTAACCATGCAAGCCAATTATGCGGAAGCAGAAATGGTACTAGCAGCTGCAGAATACAATGCTGCAAAAACAGGTAATATTCCAGCTTTATTAAATGCTAAAGCTGGGCTACTTTACCTCTTTAGAACTGGCGATAGACCTCAAAAATCACATCCCTTTAGCAAAGATATAGTTGGATCTCGTAGGATGGCTGATGAAATAGAAAAAATTTTAGCTACTTCTCCTGAACCCTGTATCGAAATAAGCAAAGCCTTTAATGAGATTGGCCTTTGGGTTCAAGAGGACGTAGGAATTGAAGATGCTATTAAGTACTATAAAAAAGGTTTAGAAAATGGACAGACAGTCCTTGAGCAAGATCCAGATAATGAGGTAAATAAAGCAATCTATAACAGGACGCTACAGCTACTTGGAGTAGCTTATGAAAAACTTGAAGGTTATGATCAGGCTACTGGATATCAAGTGAAGGCACTGGGAGGATTTGAAAAAATTGGAGATGTTCATAATCAACGAAATGCTCACATATCTCTTGGTAGAATTGCGGGAGCTCAAGGAAATGCTGAAGAAGCTCGTAAACAATATGAAGTAGCTAAGCAATTGTGTTTCAATGACAAAGGAGAGATTTTATCTGGAGCGGAAACACATTCTATTATAATTAACAAAGCTTTAGAAGAGTTAGCTTAAACTTCAACTTTTCATTTTTTATTTTTTATTTTGACTCGTAAATATTGATAGTTACGTTTTGGGGATTATTCATTGTAACTTTATCGTTTAAATTTCTGTTAGAATTAGCGTTTTCGGGGTTTAGTTTTTTTATCAATTTTCTGACTTGATCTACATTTAGCCAGTCGGTATTATTACCACTATGGTATTCAAAATCGGGTGATACTTTTGTTCCTTTTAGCCCAGCTTTAGTTCTTTTAGCCCAAGATAAATTTAAATCAGGTTGAATCACAAAATAGTTGTCAAACTCGATGGTATTGCGGGCATCATCAATACTAATCATCTTTTCATGGATTTTCTCGCCAGGTCTAATGCCAATTATTTTTATGGGTATATGAGGAGCAATGGCTTTGGCAATGTCAGTAATCTTTACTGAAGGAATTTTAGGTACAAAAATTTCACCACCTAAGGTATTGTTTAGTGCCAGTAAGACCAAATCTACCGCTTCATGGATATTGAGCCAAAAACGGGTCATCCGCTCATCGGTAATAGGCATAGAGTCAGCTTTAGCTTCAACAAGTTTTTGGAAAAAGGGAATTAGAGAGCCACGGCTACCAGTTACATTGCCATAGCGAACCACAGCAAATCTTGTGTCTTGTAAACCTGCATAAGAATTAGCTGAAATAAAGAGCTTATCGCTACATAGTTTGGTGGCACCATAAAGGTTGATAGGTGAACAGGCTTTATCTGTACTAAGAGCAACCACTCTTTTGACTTTGCAATCCAATGCGGCTTCGATAACATTTTGCGCTCCCCAAACATTAGTTTTAATGGCTTCAAATGGATTATATTCACAGCTAGGGATTTGTTTTAGAGCAGCGGCATGAACCACCACATCAATTCCAGAAAAAGCTCGCAAAAGCCTGTCTTTATCACGAACGTCGCCGACAAAGAAACGTAAGCGTTTTTGATGTTTTTGGCACCAGTCTAGATTTGACATTTCAAACTGTTTAAACTCATCTCTGGAAAAGATAACCACTTTCTCTATATGGGGATAGTTTTCTAAAACAGTTTTAGCAAAAGATCTGCCAAAGGTGCCGGTACCACCAGTGATTAAAATTGATTTTAAATGAGTATCATTCATACCACATCGATTGTAGCATCTAAGTAAAGAAAACCATGACCAGATGAAAACGTATATATAGATGAAAAGATATTGTTTGGCATCACTTTAAATTCTGCTGCCATTTCTGTACGATCTATAGAGTTACCAATTTTGTCTAAAAGGTATAAACTTATTTTGTAAGCACCAGGAGTTAATCGCAAACAAGGGACGTTAAATATTACTGTTCCTTCTTTAATATTGTTGTAAACCTTATTTTGATTAAGAAAGGTTGATAAAGTAGTTACTCTATCCCCGTATATATTAAAAATCATACAGGTAAAATTAAGATCAGGATATGATTTATTTAATTTGAAATGATAGCAAATCTGCATTGGCTTACCCATGGCAAAAACAGTTTTACTTTTCCCTTCAAGAGACTGAAACCAACATGAAGTAATAGCTTTTACCAGATTGTCTCTTCTAGGAACGCTACTTAAATTAATCTTGCCTTCAGTGGGAGTATGATCTACTTTGAAATACTCCTCAATAGCGTCGTCGCTTGAGCCATCAAGTTTTACTTTTCCATTTTCTAGTAAGATGATTCGATTGCATAATCTTTTAACTATGCCAATATTGTGACTAACAAACAAAACTGTTCGACTTTCGTTTTTAGAAATATCATCAATTTTTCCTAAACATTTTTTTTGAAATTCCACATCTCCGACTGCAAGCACTTCATCAATAAGTAAAATATCTGAATCAAGGTGGGCTGCTACAGAAAAAGCTAATCTTACTTGCATTCCAGATGAATATCTTTTGATCGGCACATCTAAAAATTTTTTTACACCACTAAAGTCAATTATGTTATCGAACTTTCTCTCAATTTCTTTGCGGCTCATGCCTAAAATGGCACCATTTAGATATATGTTTTCTCTTCCGGTTAATTCAGGGTTAAATCCAGTGCCAACCTCTAACAAGGAAGAAATTTTACCTCTAAGTTTCACTTCACCTGAAGTAGGCTCCACTATTTGGGATAAAATCTTTAAAAGCGTAGATTTTCCAGCTCCATTAGCACCCACAATACCAACAATTTCACCTTTTTTAATCTTAAAATTAATATTTTTTAAAGCCCAAAAAATCTCAGTTTTGTTTTTATTAAAAAGATTGGTTTTTAAAATAGATAATGTATTTTGGGGAACAGGAGGCGAATGATGAAAAGTATCAATTAAATACTTTTTGCTTAATTGGCTAACTTGAATTGCTAAATCCTTCTTCATAATTAAACAATATCAACAATGTTTTTTTCCATTTTTTTGAATGTCAGTAATCCAATTACTAAAAAGACTATTGTAATTATAAGTGAAATTATAATTTGATTGATTTTAATGGGTAATCCCAAAATTAGAGAACGATGAAGCTCCATAAATCCAGTCATTGGATTTATATTGACGATCCATTCAAATTGCCCAGCTACTGATGCAGGGTAAATGACAGGCGTAATGTATAAAAGAAGTTGAATAAAAAACGGCAAAGCATAACGAACATCTCTATAACGAATGTTTATTGATGCTAGAAAACAACCAACACCAATGCTTAGTAACCAAGTACCAAATACTACCATGGGAATTAATAAAAATTCTAAGCGTAAAGGGAAATTATAAAAAAATATTAAACCGATCAAAATAGTAAAAGCAATAATATAGTCAACTATATAAACCAAAGAACTAGCTATGGGAGAAATAAGCCTAGGAAAATATACTTTTTTAATAATAGTAGAGCTGTTTATCATGCTATTGCTAACTGCACTAATGCTATTGCTAAAAAAAGTCCAAAGGATTAATCCAGAATACGAGAAGATGGGATAAGGAACTCCATCCGAAGGAATTTTTGCCAGTTTACCAAAAAAGAAGCTAAACACAACCATCTGAGTAAATGGTTGCATGATGGCCCAAGCTATCCCTAAGTATGTTTGTTTATATCGCACCTTAATGTCTCTTATCATTAGGGCTAATAGTAGTTCCCGATATCTCCAAAGCTCTTTGAAATTTATAGAAATAAAACCTTGTTGAGGTTTAATTATTGTAATTTTATCTACCATATTTTTGATACCATTCAATAGTTTTTTTAAGTCCCTTTTTAAAATCAGTAGAAGCCTCAAAGCCAAACTCAGTTTTGGCTTTTGAAATATCCAGTTTACGTCTAGGCTGACCGTCTGGCTTTGTCTTATCCCAAATAATTTGGCCTTTAAACTCTGTTAGTTCCTGAATGAGTTCAACCAACGCTCTGATAGAAATCTCATTACTGCTTCCTAGATTGACCGGATCAGCTTTGTTGTATTTTTCACTGGCCAAAATAATCCCTTTAGCAGCGTCTTCAACATACAAAAATTCCCGAGTAGGGTTACCAGTTCCCCAAATAGTCACAGTTTTTTTGCCACTTTCTTTAGCATCAATAAATTTTTTTATAAGAGCTGGAATGACATGGGAAGATTTGGGATCAAAATTATCACCAGGGCCATACAAATTAACGGGTAATAAGAAAATAGCATTAAAGCTGTATTGTTGACGATAGGCCTGAGCTTGAACTAACAGCATTTTTTTAGCCAAACCATAGGGAGCATTGGTTTCTTCAGGATAGCCATTCCACAAATTTTCCTCTTTAAAAGGAATTGGTGTAAATTTTGGATACGCGCAAATGGTACCAAGGGCCACAAATTTTTTGACCCCAGCTTTTCGGGCTGCTTCCATCAAATGAGCACCCATCACCAAATTGTCATAAAACAAAGTTCCAGGATATTGTTGGTTAAAACCAATGCCGCCAACCTTGGCTGCTAAATGAATGACTAGATCAATGTTTTCAACGGCCTTGATACAATTTTGATTTTGAGTCAGATCCAGTTCTTTAGAAGTAGGAATTCGCAACTGCCTAGGTTTTAGTTTTTTCAGCTGCCTTACTAAGTGGCTACCTAAAAAGCCGTGAGCACCGGTAATTAAAACTCTTTTATTTTGCCAAAAATTATCTTTCATACAGGCTTACATACTAGCGTAGCTAGTCTAATTAATCAACTTATTATTTTACAAAATCGCAATGCTATTGTTGCAATTTACCAAGAAGTTTGGTGTAACTATTTTGGATTTGAGCCGAAACTATGATGATAAGCGGGATTCCCAAGCCAAGAATAAAGAGCCATTGGGTAAAACAGTAAGTTGGGTAGATTTTTTTCATGAGTTCCCAAATAGGGCGGTGAAACAAAAACATAGCAAATGAAGCTTGAGAAATGTAAGCCGCTGCTTGAGTTAGCCTATTTTTTTTGAAAGGTAAATTGATAAAACCATAATAAAAACTTATAAAAATTGGAGCAATTATAAGAGTAATAAACCCAGGTTTGGCAAAAAAATGAGCTGGTTCCAGTAAGCTATGGTGTTTGAGTAAAAGCAAACACAGTATGGGAATTATAAAGCTAAGAGCGATAATAAACGGTTTAGCTTTTGGTAAAAATTCCTCATAATAAGCAAAAAGCATACTGCCAGCAAACATGGTCAAATATAAGATAAGGCGTGGTTCAATAAGCTGCCAAGAATTACGGGTCAGAAAAGCTGCGCCCACAATGCTTGTCATAGCAATTCCATAGGCCAGTAAAAACAACAGTGGTTTTTTAAGCAACGATTTGGTCAGGCTAAAAAACAAATAATAAGCAAAAATAAGACCCACAAAATAGAGTGTCAGAAAATTTTGACCCAGAAGATGAGGAATAAAAATTTGAATTAGCAGCAAGTGTTTGACTATTTCTTGCCATGAAGCTGTTGAATAAATGATTAAAACATAACTAATAATAGCTAAAAGATATAAAGGATAAATTCTGGTAAAGCGGTTTTTCCAAAAGGCAGTAAAAGAGTTCTGCAGCTTTGATTTAGTGAGCTTATAGCCGGAAAGAAAAATAAAACCACCTACTGCAAAGTAAGCCAGAGCATTAAAACCAAAATTTGAAACACTAATAAATTTCATGGTGTAAAAACCGCGATGAAGAAATAAAACACAAAAAATCAATAGACTTGTCAGGATGTTAATGGCTTCGCTTTTACTGTGTTTAGCTATTTGTTTCATAGTTTTAAAAATTTCTTACTGGTAGTGCTAGTAAAAGGAATGCCGATGACAATATTAAATAATTTTTTCAAATTATGATCAAAAATTCCCACCATTAAGGCTTGATCAAAAGGAATCCCAAAAAAACTTAAACTACTAGCAAAAACGGTTTCATAAATACCAATGCCACCCGGAGTAATAGGAAAAATTTTACTAATATTAGCCAGTGACAAAGCAACAATAAGTAGCGGCAAGCTTATAGTGCTACCAATGGCTTTGGCAACTACAAAAGCCGTTAGACCCTCAATAAACCAAATAAGTAGTGATAACAAAATTGAGATTATCAGAAAACGTTTGTGAGCAACCATGGCGGTATAGCTTTCATATAAATCAGCTAATTTATCAAAAACTTTTTGCAGTTTTAAATTGGAAAATCTTTTGCCAAAAAGCCGAAACCACCGCCCAAAACCGGTGTGTTTATCGGTTAGTGTAATTGCAAAAATTATTAAAATAACAATAGCACTGACAAGTAAAAGCTGGTTGAGTGGCTGATTGCTTTTATCTTTAAAAAGAAGTAAAGCCGGTAGGGACAGTAAAATAAAAGACAATAAATCTAAAACTCTAACTTGGAACACAATGGCAGCACTAGGACCGATTTTAAGACCATGAAGTTTAAGATAGCCAATAGTGGCCGCATCACCTAGTTTTCCCGGTAACAATGAATTGAGGGCAAAGCCAGAAATCCGTAGTTTAAAAAGATTAAAAAAGGAAATTTGCCCCTGGTTGAAAGTCGTAAATTTTTGTAAACGTAAAGTTCGAAAAAACCAAGACGAACAATATGTAGCAATAGCAATTAACAGCCAAAGCAAGGAAGTATGTTTTAAGATTTGCCAAAAATCATTAGTGCCAATTTTTTTAATTAACAAAAAAAGCAGGAAAAACCCAAGACCAAGAGAAAAAAAATGAATGAGCCAAGATTTATTTTTCATAATGAAAAAGTTTAATTGCCTGAATATAAAGCAACAGGCTTAACAAGGTGAAATAAATAGTATCGAGAAAATGTTCAAAATAATGTGAGGCGAGTAAATAGATAATAGAAAGTTCGCCATTTTTAGCAAAATCAGGCTTTTGGGCAATAGAACCAACATCGCTATGTAAAGAGATTACAGCTTGATACAAAATCCCTAAAAACCCAATGAAAAAAAGTAAGATGATAATTAGAGTTACTTTGTTTAATTTGACTTGATTTTTAGCTTTAGCTTCATTTCTTATATAAAAATACAAAGGAATTGGAAAATAGGTGAGAGGGAAAGTGGCCAGTTCCCGGATGCTGTGAGCTAGGTAGCGAGGGGTTTGCCAAATTGAAATAATAGCACTAATAGGATTGGTATTAACCAGTAAAGTCATAGCTACAAAAAGACCAAAGGCAATAGCAATTAAACTCAAGCCTTGTTTAGAAAATTCGATCTTTCTCGAAAACAAATATTTTATAAGCAAAACATACATCGGGAGTAAGAAAAAAAGTAACATGGTGCTAGGGATATGCAAATTCCAGGAACCACCTTCCCCGTATGTTGCTAGGCTTTGCTTGCCTTGTGCGATATAAAGCCAAGTGTCGTGCCAGCCAAACAGATTGTTGCTGATAAGTACTGAGGTAGCGAGAAAAGCTAAGAGTAAAACTATTAATATAAAGCTGGAAATATGGTTTGAGCTAATAGTTTTAGGCTTGGTAAGAATTAAATACAAACCAAGGAGCAAAAAGGCCAAAAGGGTGTGAACAGGAATATGGCCTAAAAAATGTGAAGCATATAAAGTGGTTTGTAGTAGGGTATATTCCCCGCCTTCATGAACTACTACATTCCAAAGCCAAAATTTATGATGATAAAAAGCCAAGTAAATGTAAGAAACTAGATAAGTAGCAATTGGAAGAAAAAGTAATAGTTTTGGGGAAAGTTTTTTGCCAAACATAGTAAAAGTATTATACGCGAGGATATTGAGAGATGAATAGAGTCTTAGTTTTTACGGATATAAATCGCATCTAAATACTGGCCTCGATTAATTACTTCCATATATGTTCCTTCCAGGCCGCAAGTTTTTATATCTAAACCATAGTCAGAGATAAATTTAGGTTTATACGTTATAACTAAATTGCAGGTATTAAAGTCACCATACTTATTATTGGTCAAACGATTATACGTATCCAGTCCCCTGTCTTTGCCAATCGAATACCAAAAATAATGTAGATCAGGACGGAATAAATTATAGTTGATATTGCCGTCATAAACTTTATCAGTTGGTCTTGAATTGGTAAGAACCAAATCAATCACTTTTCGATCTAAGCTGTTGCTTTTTTGAGTAGCAGTTTCATAAGAAAAATAATAAGCAGGTAAAATCAATAAAATAATCAAACAAAGTTGGGGAATTTGCCCATAAACCAACTTTTTATAATGCAAACCCAAATATATTGCAGACAAAATAATTAAAACTATAAAAACAGGCAATGTAATTTGCCATTTCCCATAAAAAAAAGATAAGGCTAAAATACCAATTGATCCTAAAATAGTGAATATAAGCTTTGATTTAGGATTAAATTTTAAATGAATTTTGCTGATAAAAATCGCCAAACAAACACTAAGTAATGGTAATGGAAATAAAAAATACTGAAGATAGGGATAGTTTACCATTAATATAGATGCTAGTAAGGCAAGAGCCAAAAAAGCAACGATTTTTGTAGAAAGCGAAAACTTTTTGAAAAGTAAAAGAACAATTGAGCTAATTATAGTTATACTAAAGAAAAAGGCTCCATAATTAGTCTTTATAATCCAAGTGGGCGAGAAAGAATCAGTGCGACTATTGTTCATTAGCCAGTTAGTTAGAATATAATCAGGAAATATCTGATTACCATATAAATAAATAGCAAAAAGTAAAAGAGGAGCTAAAAATGCCAAGCCGTAAAACAAAATGTGTTTAATAGCTATTTTTTTAGTAACTAGTAAATATAAAAAAACCGGAACATAGGCTATCAGTAAAAAAATAGTTTTTTGTAAAAAAAGAAAAGAAAAAGTGGCAAGTACGGCTGATAAGATCCAAGATTTCACTCTTTTAGTTTCCAGAAAATGAAAGAGAAAGTAGATAGAAGCTAGTCCAAAAAGGACCTGTGGCACATCGGGACGGATCTCATAACTTTTTTCAATGAAAAATGGAGTTGAAAATAAAAAAATAGGAGCTAGTAGTGAAGTTTGAATATTTTTAGTAATAAGCTTAGTGATTTTAAAAACTAAAAAACCCATAGCTAAGACTTGTAAAAGCATGAAAATTCGCCCAGCTATCAAAACCGAAGAGCTACTATTAAAAATAGCAACTATTGGTGCTAAGGCGTACCAAAACAGAGGATTGTGGTGTTGGTAAAAATCTTTGTATGGGAGTTGGCTTTGAGTAAGGTACCAGGTAGTATGAATGTGTTCATATTCATCATGGTCAAAATGTCTAAAAATAGCATTGTAAGACAGATTAATACTTAGAATAAATAAGATTGCTAAAAGCAAGTAAGTGAAATAGTGGGCTATGGTTTTATTTATTTTTTGCATGGTTTAAAGTTCAGTAGGTGAAATATTTAAATCTTTTCTTACATAAATAGCAACTACATAATCTTTCTTAGTTATAATTTTTTGATAGTATTTTTTCAAACCACATTGATCAATGTTGTAACCAAAGCCTGAAATTACTGCTGGTTTTTGATTTTCAATCAAGCTGCAAAGATTAAAATTTCCATATTTATTATTAGTTAGCCGATTGTATGTTCCTAGGCCTCTATTTTCTTTAATTGAATACCAAAAATAATGTAGATCAGGACGGAATAAATTATAGTTGATATTGCCGTCATAAACCATATCTTCTGGTTTGGTGTTTTTAACAACTAAATCAATGATCTTACGCTGTTTAATATTAGTTTTATTTTGCTTCCAAAGATGGGAATAATGAAGATATGTAGGGCAAAAATACAGGGTTAGACATATAGATAAAGCTGCATATGTATACATAGCCTTAGGTTTAATAAGGTACATGGCTATACAAGCAAAAATAAAAAAAACTAGGGCAAATAATTTAGTTTCCTGTAAATAAGGATGTATGAAAAAGAGGACAATAGAACCCAAGATCAAAATGAAAACAATATGTATATTAAAAATATTCTGTATTTTTTTTAAAAAGTAAGCACTAAATAATGCTAAATTGATAATAAGCAGCGGAATGCTAAATAAAAAATATTGCAAATAAGCATATGGAACAATAAAAACTGAAGCCAATAAGGTTAAACTTAAAAAGGCAAGTTTTTTTTGAGTTTGAGTAAATATTTTGATACTCAGTATCCCTAGACTAGAAATAATGCAGCTACCAAAAAACGCTAAACCATAAATACTTTTTACAATCCAAAAAGGAGAAACTGAATCTTTGCGAGCTACGTTCATTTGCCAGCTAGTTAGAATATAATCAGGCAAAGCGTTATTAATGTACAGCCATAGAATAAAAATAAACTGTGGAATTAAAAAAACTAAAACAAAAAACACAATTTGTTTGATAGCTATTTTTTTTCTAAGAAATTCATACATAAAAAGGAAAGCATAGGCTGTAAGTAAAAAAATAGTTTTTTGCAAGAAAAGAAAAGAAAACGAAACAAAAAAAGACGAAATGGTTAAGCTTTTTTTTGAATTTTTGTCAAAAAAATCCAATAAAAAATAGATGGAAGTTAAGCCAAAAAGAACTTGAGGTACATCGGGGCGGATTTCTATAGCTGAACCTAGAAAAAATGGGCAAGCCAGTAAAAGTAGAACTGAAAAAAGACTGAGAATTTTTTGCCTACTTACCTTAAAACAAAGAAAGTAAGTTGTAATACCGATGCCAACAGCTAGTAACCACATTAAAACTCTTGCAGATATCAAAATAAAACTATTATTTTGTAATAAAAATACAATCGGATATAAAAGATACCAAAACAGAGGATTGTGATGCTGGTAAAAATCTTTGTATGGAACTTTCCCTTGCGTTAGATACCAGGTGGTATGGATATGCTCAAAGCCATCGTGATTAAAATATCTAAATAAAGATAGGACAAAAAGACATGCAATAAGAAAAAGAACAATAAAACTTAAAATTAAAATTGCTCTTTGTTTAGCTGAATTAGTTTGGAAGAAATTCATTTTGCTTGAGGTTTAATTTGAGCAATAATTTCCTGGGCATATTCCATCATATTATGAATCCAGGAATAAACAAATTTACCATTGCGACCAGTTAAATATAAATTAGGAAAGCGTTTCAGGTACTCATTAACCTGAGCAACTTTCTGCTCATAACCAAGCTCAAGAATTGGGTAGGTAGCTTCCATTCGTTTGACTTGAGTGGCGATAATATTTTCTTTTTTAAGCCAGCCAGCTTTAATCAATTTTTTGACAACTTGATCAACTAATTCTTGGTCATCAGTTTGCCAGTAGCTATCCCCTTTTTGGCAGGGGATTTCGGCAACTAAAGAAGTTTTTCCTTTAGGCGACATAAAGCCTGAGCGGTTTCTGGGCTCGTAAATACGGGTAAATAAATAGTCTTTATCATGAAAATAAACCGTGGCTGATTTGGTAATGCTTGCTTTATTAATAAAAACGGCTACTAAAATCATATCTCTGAATTGTAAGTCCTGAGCTAGTTCTAAAATTGCTTTTGGTGGTTTGGGATCCATGATTTGTAAAAAATAAGAAATAGGTAAAGAACTAACCAGCTGATCAACAGGTGTTTTAGTTTTGCCATTAATTTCTATTGCTTCAATTTTTTTGCCATTGTGAAAAATTTTAGTAATTTTAGATTTGGTTTTAATATCTTTTTGATCAATATCTTGAATAAGCCGGTCCATGATCATACCAATGCCAAGATCAGGATAATAAAATGAAGCTCCTTCTAAATGTTCAATGCGGGCTTTTTCGCCTAGCAAGGCTTCAGTTAGAAAAGACTTTAGGTTGAGGCCCTTGAAACGTTTGCCGCCAATGCTTAAAGATAATTGCTGGCAAGGTCGGCCCCAAAGTCGGGCTGAATATTTAAGTAGCAATAAATTAGCAATAGTTTGGCCATAGGTGGTAATGGCAAAATCAGCAAAACTTCTCTTCTGCCTACTGGAGAAAAGCTGGTTAAACACTACTTCAAATCCAGCTTTAATAAATGTAATTGGTCCTAAATGTTTAAATAAATTAATAGGCCTTAAAGGAAAATCGATAAATTTGCCATTTTGGTAAATTTGAGTGGGGACATAAATCTTTTTAAGATCCTTGCCCATGAGACTAACTACTTCTTTGGTAATACGAGGATTTTTATCATGAAAGCGGTGAGCGCCACTATCATAGCGAAACCCTTCAAATTTAAAGGTTTGACAGGTGCCTCCCACTTGAGCTTGAGCTTCATAAAGAGTGAGTGGCAACTTGGTTTTATGGGCATAAAAAGCCATGGCCAGTCCGGCTGGACCACCACCTAAAATAGTAATATGGTTTACATCTTTAGCCATTGTCTTGCATTATACTTGATGAGTTTAGAATTGGGGAATAGAAAAATTAGTTTCTAGCCTGTTGGTACCAGTTAACAAATTTAGTTAAGCCTTCTTTTAGGGAAGTTTTGGGTTCCCAGGCAAGAAGTTTTTTAGCCTTTTCGATGTTGGCATAAGTTTGAGTAACATCACCAGCTTGCATTGGCAAATCAACCGTTTCTAAGATTTTACCAGTCACTTCCTCAATCGTTTTAATAAATTCATTGAGCTCAACTGGTTGATTATTGCCCAAATTAAAAATTTCAAAATCAAATTGTTGCTCAATGGTTTTGATAACGCCAGCTACAATATCATCAATATAGGTATAATCCCGCTTGCTTTTGCCGTCACCAAACTTGGTAATCGGTTCGCCAGATAAGATAGCTTTGGTAAAAAGGTAAGGAGCCATATCAGGCCGGCCTTTAGGCCCATAAACAGTAAAAAAGCGTAAGCAAGTAGTTTTGATTTTATAAAGATGGGCATAGGTATAACACAACATTTCTCCAGCTTTTTTGGTAGCAGCATAAGGAGAAATTGGCTCATTGACCGGATCAGTTTCACTAAATGGAACTTTATTCTGATTCCCATAAACCGAAGAACTGGAAGCAAAAATAAAATGAGGAATTTTATACTCTTTAGCCAGTTCTAAAAGATTGAGCGTACCTTGAACATTAACTTTTTCATAGAGTAGTGGTTGAGCAATAGAAGGCCTGACGCCGGCTCGAGCTGCTAAATGAACAATTTTATCAAAGTGGTGGTTTTTAAAAATCTGGCGTAAATCTTCTAAATTAACGATATTGCTTTTGTATAATCTAAAATTAGGATGAGTTAAAAAAGGTTTGACATTGTCTTCTTTCCAGCTGGGATTGTAATATGAATTAAAATTGTCAACACAAACAATCTGATATTGATCTATAATTTTGGCAATAAGAGAAGATCCAATAAAGCCTGCCCCGCCAGTGATTAAAAGAGTTTTGCTTGCCATCTTTGGAGATAATACCATATTTTGTTAAGATAAAGTTGTGATTTAAATTGTGGACTATGCTTGATTTTTTACTGATTTTTATTTTGAGCTTTTTCTTTACCCAAGGCAATGTTTGGGTTAAAGCCAGTACGTTTAATATTAAACTTTTTCCTCTTTATTTTGTTTTAATTATCGTTTTTTTATATCTAGATTTAAATAAAAAACAACTCAATCGCAAACTTTATACATACGGCAAGATTGCTATTTTTAGCCTGTTAGTACTTCTGACAGTTGGTAAAAGTTTTTATACGGCTATTAATTTGCGTCACCAACTAGGCAATAGTTATCCGGTTCATGATAACCCTATTCAACTTGAAGAAGCGATCAAATATTTAAAGCAAGGCAAAAACCCTTACACACAAGACTACTTTGGGACAGCTCAAGAAGCTTGGTATCAGGAAGAGCGCTTAAACCGAGCTTTATATCATTTTGTTACTTTACCTTTTTACCCCTTATTTTCACTAATACTTTCCTATCCAACTGAAACCATTTTTGGTTTTTTTGATGAGCGGATGGTTCATGGATTGATTTTTTTAATTCCAATCTATTTAATTTGGAAATTATTTAAAAACCTTGATAAGAAAATTTTATATCTGACTCTATTTATTTTTAATCCTATTTTTATTCATTTTTTTATTGAAGGTCGGAATGATATTTTTGTTTTTGCTTGGGTCTTTTTAAGCTTGTATTTACTTTATAAACGCAAAATACTAGCTTCATCAGCTATTTTAGGACTGGCAATTGCTAGTAAACAATCAAGTTGGTTGCTCTTGCCATTTTATTTTTTCTATCTTTGGCAAATTTATCAAAATCAGGAGATTTTAGAAAAAGTAAAATCGATCTTTTTGAAAACCTGGCCTTTTTTTGTTTTAACTTTAATTTTTTTTGGCAGTTTTTTGCTTTGGGATGGACGGAGTTTTGTTGAAGATGTTTACCTTTTCCCAGGTGGAGGACTGGCAACCAGCTATTTTATCACTGGTATTGGGATATCTGAACTTTTATTAGAAACAGGTTTTATAGCTAGTGACACAGCTTATTTCCCCTTTTTTGTTTTGCAGTTAATTGTAGGCCTACCTTTATTGATATTTCTTTTTATCTGGTTTAAAAAGCGTTTAACCATCAGTTCTCTGGTTTTTGCTTATGGTATTTTTCTGACGGTTTTTTGGCTGTTTTCCAGGTTTTTTATGGACAATTATGTTGGATATTTGACTATGGTGTTTTTGATAGGAGCGGTTTTTTTAGAAGCAGAAAAATCAAACTGTGCACACAAAAATAAATTGGTAAGCAAAAAAACGCGGATATGATCTGGTTATCACATCTGAAAAACCATGGAATACAAACAAGGGTTTTTTGATTTGAAAAAGTGGGTGTACGGCAGGAAGGGGAATTGGGGTGGGTTTAACCTTCTTAATTTTCAAAGTTGATTTTTTAAGCATAGCTAAAGCTGTTTTTTGAGTATAAAAATATTTGTGATCTATATCCAAAATCCCTTTTTCAGCATAATCAAATTTACCTAAAAGTAACGAAAGGCGAATATAGAAATTGGCAATATTTGGCAAAGAGATAATAAAAATGCCTTTTGGTTTAAGGTAAGTTTTCAGTTGTTTTAAAGCGCGTATTGGGTTGACTAAATGTTCTAGAACATCACCAATAATAATAGCGTCAAATTTGCCCTCAAGTTTAAAAGTGTCTTCTAAATTAATTTCATAAAATTTTTTGTATTTTAATTTTAAGACATCTTTTTTATAGGTTTTATCTTTATCAAGGCCACTAATTTGACCTTGCCAACCATTTTCTTTTAAAACCTGGCCGATAAAACCTTTGTTGCAACCAACATCTAAAATATCGGTGATAGGGGATTTGTGATTAACAACTAATCTGGCGATTTTATTGTGGGAAGAAAAAGGATCAGTGCCTTTATAAATGTATGGCATTGTAGCTCATAAAGTTTTTTGATAATAAACGATGGTGGGTTCCAGACCTTGCTCAAAACTGATTTCTGGTTGCCAATTGAGCAATGTTTTAGCTTTAGTAATATCTGGCTGACGTTTTTTGGGATCTTCTTCGCGGACTCCTTCTAAAGGTTTGTTACTGATTTCTGAGCTGGATTTAGTCAGTTTTTTTATAATTTGGGCTGTTTCTAAAACTGTAAATTCTCTAGGGTTGCCAAGGTTAATGATTTCCCCAGCCAAATCGGGTTTAGTCATAAAACTTTCCAAACCACGAATCAGGTCGGCTACATAACAATAACTGCGGGTATGGGAACCATCACCAAAAATAGTTATCGGTTCATTTTTCAAAGCTTGTAAAATAAAAGTAGGGATAACTCGGCCATCATTGGGGTCATTTCTTGGACCAAAAGTATTGAAGATCCGGACGATTCGAACATCTTGGCCAAATTCGCGAAAAGCAGTAATACAAGCCATTTCTCCAAAACGTTTGGAAACATCATAGCAAGCTCTGATTCCTACCGGATTGACATTGCCCCAATAGCTTTCTTTTTGGGGATGTTCTAAGGGGTCACCATAACTTTCGGAAGTTGAAGAGTAAAGAAAACGAGCATTAATCTTTCGGGCATATTCTAAAAGATAATGAGTTCCAAAGGCATTGGCTTTATATGTGGCAATAGGGTTGTTGTGATACCCTTTTGGTGAAGCGGGTGAGGCTAGATGATACATATAGTCAAAGTGAAAATTAGGATCCAAATAGGTTTCGGCTGGATTGCTGATATCAGCTTCAATACATTTGAAATTGGGTGAAGCTGAAGCTATTTCTAAATTTTCTTTTCGGCCGGTAATAAAATTATCAACACAAGTAACTCGGTGACCTTGGTTTAACAATAAATCACAAAGATGAGAACCAATTAGTCCAGCTCCGCCAGTAATTAAAATTGATTTTTGGTCCATATTCATTAGACTTATTGCAAAATAAGCAAAAGCAGCACAACTTGTCTTTTTGTCAATTTTCTGCGTCAGGTAACACCTCAAGCACATTTAGTGCTATCAGCATTATCTTTCTTGAAAATAAGACAAAAATTCTGCGTTTTGCAAACATTTTTTATTTTGCAATAAGTCTATTGTATCTAAGATTATTAATAGTTACACAGACAATCTAGTTTGTAAGTATAATAGACTTATTATGAAATACGCAAATGCATATTAGATAACACTATTTATGAAAAATTGGTCAGTGTTGCTTGTAAGTTTTTTTGCCTTAGTTTTTTTAAAACAAATTTTATGGATGGGATTGGTGCCGGTCTGGCATTTTCCTGATGAACAAGCTCATTTTTCTCAAGTGCAAAATATGGCTTTTTTTGCTGTGAGCCATGGAAATACTAGTGATGAAATTGCCATGTCAGAGATCCTGCTTGGTACTAAAAGAGATCAACAAGGTAATAATAAATTTACCCATCAGCCGTGGTTTACTATTCCCTATAGTAATTCTGTCTCAGGTGTCCATGAACAAACTATTACTGATTTACCAAAAACTTATACCACCAACCTAAAGGTTAGAGAGGCTACATCTTACCCATTTTTGTATTATTCAGGTTCAATGTTGTTTTACAAACTATTTGCTTCCTCAAGCATAATTACTAGAGTTTATAGTGTCAGATTTTTCTCTTTGCTAATTTTTATGGCTACCACTTGGGTAGTTTGGCAAATTGGACAACTGCTTTTCCAAAATAAATTTTGGGCCTTGGGTTTGACAACTCTAGTAGCTTTTCAGCCCATGTTTTCGTTTGTAGGAGCAGGGGTAACTAGTGATGTATTGTTTAATTTTTTCTTTACTTTATTTGTTTATTGCTGTCTTAAAATTATTGAAAAGCCCAAAGCTCAAGCCTGGCTGTATCTTTTTGTCATTATTATTTTGGGCCAGTTAACCAAGCAGCAAATGGTTGTAGCTTTGATAATCGCTCTTTGTCTTTTGCCATTTCGCTTCACTCCTATTAAACAACTTTTTTGTAAAAAAACTGCTAGTACAATTGGCCTTATATTGCTACTAAGCGGATTTTTGGCAGTAGCGATGATATTTGGTAAAGCCGAATATATTTATACCTTTATTCAATCAGGCAGAAATCAAAACCAGCAAATCTTTGCAATTAGTTTATTTGAACATATTAAATTTACTTTGCTGCACACATACCGCGAAGTTTTGCCCTGGTATTGGGGAGTTTTTAAGTGGTTGGGGGTAGTGCTACCTCGTTGGGTCAATCGGGTACAAATGGGAATTTTGGGCATAACTGGTTTTGGCTTGCTATGGTATTTGGTCCAAAAAGTAACGAATTTTTTTAAAACAAAAAAACTATCTCTGTTTGATCAAAAAATTTTATTTTTGCTTTTTTCAGCCTTAGCTTACTACTTGGCTTTATTGCTATGGGATTGGCAATTTCGGCGGGCTTATAATTTTTCTTTTGGCGTACAAGGCCGGTATTATTTTCCAGTTATCATAGCTCATATGGCCTTGATTTTAGTTTCCTGGCGATTTTTATGGCAGCAAGTTTTTAAAAAATATAGTCCCAATTATGTGTTGGTAATATTAGGGTTTTGGTGGTTAATTTTGCAAATCATTGGATTGCGTACCATTATTGTTTCTTACTATGATGTATCTTCTTGGAGTATTTTTTTAAATCAAATTAGCCAATATAAACCTTGGCTGTTTAAATCATATAGCTGGTATCTTTGGTTTAGCTTAGCGATATTGGCTTTAGTTTTATTTTTGCGTAATTTTATAATTACATGGCGATATGAAAAAAATCACAAAACTAATTGTTAAAACCACTTGGTTTAATTCTCCATCTTTTTATTTTTTAGTTGTGGTAATAAGTGCTTTTTGCTTGAGGTATTATCATTTAGTTCAACTGTTTCCGTTTACCATGGATGAGGAGTACCAGGCTTTTTTAGCAGTCAATACTATTAAAACTGGCCATGTTCCCTTAATAGGCGTTAACGTAGCTGGAACTGGTTTATACTTGGGCCCTTTTTTTACTTGGTTTTCAGCTCTAATTTATTACGTAGGCCATTTGAATCCGCTTTTTACCGGACTAGTTGCAGCTTTTATTGGAACTATAACTGCAGGATTACTGTATTATCTAATTTGGTCTACTGGTAAAAATACCCTAGCAGCTTTGGTGGTTGGCTTAGCTTATGCCAGTAATCCGGTATTGGTTAGTTTTGATCGGAAGTTTTGGAATCCCAGCTTGGTTATGCTATTAACGATTCTATGGTTACTGACTATTAGTAAGGTCAAACAAGATAAACGCTACTGGATTTTAATAAGTGCTGTTTTAGGAGCAGCACTGCATGTTCACTACTCACTCCTTATTTTAGTAATTCCCAGTTTGGTAATTTTAGGTAAAACACAAAAGAAAATAATTTGGTCAAAAACAGCCTCCTTAGCGGTTTTAGTTTTTGGAATATTTATAAGCCCTTTACTGCTATTTGAATTGCGGCATGGTTTTTTGCAAAGCAAAGCCTTACTGCATTTCGGGCAAAACCAGCTAAGCTTTGATATTTTTGCAAAATTAAAAGTGATGCTTGGTAGTTTTGGGCAGTTGGGTTTTCTGGGTTGGTTTAGCGATATGTTCACACTTTTTCATAGTAATGATTACCCGATATTACTATTAGTATTAGGACTGATTGTAATAATTGCTAGTTTGTATATCGCTTTTACTCATAGAAAACAAACAATTTTTTATGCCATATTTTTAGCTTTTGTGAGCGTTTTAGCCATGGTTGTGGTTTATCCTGGTCCGATCAGTGCTTACTATTTTTTACCGATTTGGCCCATGCTGATTGCTTTAGGGGGATTATTACTTAGTCAAAAGGAAGTTGCTCAATGGGTATTTGGCTTGATAACAATTTTAATTCTAATTTGGATTACTCAATCTCTGACATTAACTAATCATTTGGGGTTTTCGGATAAACAAAAAGTTTTAGAATTGGTTCGCAGTTTTGTCCAAAATCAACCTTATCATTTGGAAGTTTTGGGCAGTGATAGTAAATATGAAGGCTATCGGTATTTGGCTGAATATCTGAAACTGAGACCAGTTAGTAGCTATATGGATGCTTATTTTGATTGGCTTTATGTAGATCAAGCAGATAAACAAACACCGATTTTCAATGTAGTTATCTATGATAGTTTGGATGATTCGATAGAAGCTAAAAGAGAGTGGCAAAATTGGCAGAAGAAATATGATAGTTGGCATTTAGTAACCAACATTCATAGCTTAAACGTACTTATTTCAAAGCCAAAAGATTGATTGCAATTTTGCAAAAAAGCGCGTAGGATAAACTTACTATAAGGTTCGGGTGAATATGAAAAAGCAGATTTTGATCTTTTTGAAGCGACATACTGGGTTTATTATCTTTTCCTTATTATTTTTTTTGTCTCACTTACTATATTTAGATACTGATTTTCATGTTTTAGAGCCTGATGAAGGTTTATTTTATAGCTTTGTTCAACAAGTTAAAATGGGACATTGGCCTGTTTTTGATGGCCATTTATTTTTAGAAACTTTTCCATTATTTATTTTTCTTTCTGCCTGGCTGGATAAACTAACTCATGTGTGGGGAATTTTTGTTGCTCAACGGTTACTAGCTATTATCGGAACTTATTTACTTTGTTTGGGGATGTATATTTTTGGTTTAGCACATAAACACAAGGATTTTGGATTAGTAGCTGCTTATTTAGTTTGGTTGATGCCTCTGAGTTTTTTTTATAGCCAAACTGGAACAATGGATATGCTTTATTTAGGTTTGGCTTCTTTATCTATAGCGCTACTGATTTTAAATTTGCAAAAATCTAAAACACATCATTTGCTTCTGGCGGGTATCTTACTAGCTTTGGCTATTTTAATAAAATTTACTACTTGTATTTTTTTGCTATCACCACTGGTAATATGGATTTTATATGGCAAAAAGATTATCAAAAAATTAGCTTACTATTATCTTGGAGCAGGGATAGTAGTAGGCTTTATCCTGATTCCTTATTGGTATATTTTTAAAAATAATTTTGTAGCTCAAGCTCTTAACTATCCTGGACAACATTTTTTAAATCTGTTTAATTTTCGAGTTCATTTGGCTACTTTATATATTTATATTCAAAAAAGCACATTTTTGTTTTCTCCATTTTTAGCGCTTTTGAGTTTGCTAGGAATGTTAACCTTGCTATTTTTAGTGATCAAACTGGCTAAAAAACAAAACACTAACAGTTGGCAAGATCAATATATGTCTCACATTTTAATTTTTTTTGTTCCTGCTTTTATTTTTTTATACCTTTTTAATTTTTCGCCTCGATACGCATTGTTGCTTGTGCCAGCCTTAGGATTGCTTGGTAGTTATTTTTTAACCAGTCTTTTTAGCCGCAAAACTATATATATAGCTTTGATTATTGTCTTGCCATGGACCTACCAGGCATGGTTGGCTACACAACACATTTCGATTCGTGAGACCAAGCAGTATGTTTTAACTTTAAAAAAAGCTTATGATTTACCGATTTATGCTTCATTCGAGCCGGAAAAACTATCTACTTATTTTGATTTACCAATTCGGCTTCTATCACCAGAAGCATTGAAGGGAGGCATCATTATTACAGACGAGCGAAAAACTGAGCTCATGGCAAATCTGAGTGAAGAGCCATATATGGCCATGAAGGAAACTTGGCAAAAACTGGATGCAAGCAAGCAAGTTTGGTTGTATACGGATATTTACAACCATTTTCCAGTTGATTCCAGAAATAATGTCTTTAAAGTTTACTTAATAACCGGTTTGGACTAATTTTCTTTATCAAACTCCTGATTTCCAAGATAAACAAAATATAAGTAATTGGTAAAAGTGGCAAAAGGTAGTGAGGAAAAAACAATCGGGAGTTGATGAAAATAAAATAAAGCCAGGTAAAAATAATGATAAAACTCTGTTCTATTTTTTTTGTTAAAAAAAGCATTGGACTAGCAAAAATAGTTAATCCCAAAATAGGCCAGAGGAAACTCCAGAAAGCAGTTTGATGAATTGGATTTTGGCTATCAAACCAGACTGGCCACTGATTTAGAAAAAAGACCCGAATTGGAGCGAGAAAAGGGTAGTTGGGGACATGGCTGGCATGGATATGGGCAGCCTGAAGCTGAACCCTTATGAAACCAGAAAAGCCTTGTGTGATAAGTAAGGGACTGTAAGTAGTTAGGTACAGTAATAGGGCCACTACAGCTAAGATCGCAAAATTTTTTAAATTAAATTTTTTCCAAGCTAATTCAAAGATAAATAAACTTAGCAATACAATCACAGCTAGGGCTGGAAATTTACTGGCGGCAATTAAGCTTAAAATAATGCCTAGTAAAACATAGAGCCGAGGGTTATTATCCGGACTAATTAGATAAACAAACATAAATAAAAGAACACACATGGTTTGGAATAAGTCTAGAAGAGTGGTAGTGGCTTGATTGATAAAGAGTGATTCGTTGATTAAGAAAAAAGGAATAAGCAAAGCTAAGTAAGTGTTTTTTAAAATTTTATCTGCCAGTAAATAAGACACAATGAGAAAACCAATAGCAAAAATAAGCTGAATAAGGACAGCATTACCAAACAAAATAAGACCTAAACCATAAAGATATTTAACTAAAGGAGGATGTTCGACATTAACGCTATCAATTACTCCCTGAGTTACATAAATATAGCCGGCATATTGATAAAGCTGATCATCGTCAATGACCGAAACAGCATCACTGGGATTGGGAGCAAATTGAGAATGGTTGTAGCTATTCTCTAAATCTTTATAATTAAAAGTACCGAACAGTTTTTGTCTAAAAGGATAGATTTTTACCAAAAAGAATACTATCAGAAGTCCGATAAAAAGAATTTTAAGTTTTGGCATATTTGAAACAATTTGGAAAAGCAACGATAATACATCTTAATTTGATTATGCAAATAAAGCAAATAGTCTTATTACTTTTTTTTATTTTGGCTGTTGTAATAGTGGCTCACTATTTTAGTGTTGTGGCTTGTGCTAAATTTCTTAACCAGGGAAATCCAATTTGTTTTTGGGCACAAACTGGAGCATAAAACCTATGTTTATCGCAGCGCTTATTATCGGAATTTTGGCTTATGCAATTTTAGGGGCTGGTTTATTGGGAATTTTATATCCATGGGTTTTATGCTTGCTTGGTTTAGCTTTCTTAGGCTTTGTGATTTTTTATACAGTTAAACACTGGTCACAGCTGCGCACTTTTATATTAGACTTAAAACCAGAAACTACTCTTGATTACTTTTTGATGTTAATGCTATTGGTTTTTGCCTTAATTCATCTGATGGGAGTTTTGGCTCCGGAAATCTTTTTTGATGCTCTTTGGTATCACCTGACACTGCCCAAGCTGTATTTAGCTAAACACACTTTTAGTTTTATTCCCGGAGATTTGTATTATTACAGTGCCATGCCCCAACTGGGAGAAATGCTGTATACGCTTGGTTTAGTTATCGGTGGTCAGCTAGGAGCTAGGCTGTGGCATTTTTTGTTTGGGATTTTAACTACTTTAGCTATCTATATTTTTGGCTCTAAACACCTTAGTAAAAGAGCTGGTTTAGTGGCAGCTTTGCTATTTATTTCTGACTTGGCTGTAGCTTGGCTGATTACGACGGCTTATATTGATTTAGCCAGAACTTTTTTTGAATTTCTAGCCTTTTTTTATTTTTACAATTGGTATCAGGAGAGGCGAGACAGTGATTTATTTAAATCGAGCCTACTCATTGGTTTAGGAGTAGCGACTAAATATTTCGGTCTGGTTTCTTTAGGTATTATTGGCTTTTTAGTTCTTATTAGCGCTACCAAAAAAAGAGTAGCTAAAACTTTTCTGGTAGTTGGGCCAGCTCTACTAATAAGCTCTATCTGGTTTGTACGGGCGTATCTTTTGACTGGTTACCCGTTTTATCCCTTATTTTCTGGGATTTTAAGTAGTTGGCACGATTTTATCTTGTATGGACCATGGGAGTATTTGACTGATTTTTTTAAACTGTCCAACTTGCCGACTGATTGGATTAGCCCAATTTCGCCACTGTATATTGCCTTACTGCCTTTTTCTTTATGTGTTTTGCGAGCTCAAAAAAAGTGGCGAATCATAGCTTGGTACTGCTTGCTAGCTTATACAGCCTGGTTTCTAATTCCTAGAACTGGAGGTAGCCGGTTTATGGTGCCTTATTTACCGGCCTTTGCTTTGCTGGCCAGCTTGCCATTTGCCGTATCCAAACAGTTAAGTAAAACTTGGCAAAGCCTAATTTTAGCTTTAATTTTGGCAGTAGTTGGTTTCAATGGCTTGCTAAGAGTTTATATTAATGCCAAAACTTTGCCGCTTATTTTGGGTCAAAAAACCAGTCACCAATATTTACTGGAGAATTTGGATTTAACAAATGCTTTTTATGATACTGATGATTTTTTGGCAAAAACTATCAAAGATTCAGACCTAGTTTGTTTTGAAGGTGGCCAAAACTTATTTTACGTTGACTTTCCTTATGTGCATGAATCATATCAAACAAATGAAGTTTGTGATTATGTGTTGGTTCAATATCAAGACCTTGACTCAAAATATGAAAATCGTGTTAAGTTCATCTATGAGAATCAGAAAAATCATATTAAACTATATAAACTTACAAAATAAAACCTATGAAGCTATCTGTAATTGTTCCAGTTTACAACGAAGAAAAAACTATCGAAGAGATTATTAAGCGCATTTTAAAAGCGCGTAAAAATTTAGAAATTATCGTGGTGGATGATGCTTCCAGTGATAAGACACCTAAAATTTTAAAAAAGATTAAGAGTAAGCAAATTACAGTTTTGTTACACCAAAAAAATCAAGGTAAGGGAGCAGCAATCCGAACTGCTCTAGCTAAGGTTAGTGGTGATATTGTCATTATTCAAGATGCTGATTTGGAATATGACCCTAGTGAGTATGAACGCTTAATAAACCCTATTATCAAAGGTAAAGCAGAAGTGGTATACGGTTCTCGTTTTACCGGTGAACATCGCAACCTTTTGTTTTGGAATTTTGTAGCTAATCATTTATTAAATCTATTAGCCAATATTTTATATAATACAACGCTTTCTGATCTGGAAACTTGCTATAAAGCTTTTAAAAGTGAGGTGATCAAGAGTATCAGATGGAAAGCTAACCGCTTTGATTTTGAGCCAGAAATTACAGCTCGAATTTTAAAAAAACATATCTATATTTATGAAATGCCAATTTCTTATGTGGGCCGTGATTATACTCAAGGTAAAAAAATTGGTTTTTGGGATGGAGTGACGGCTTTTTGGGTGCTTATTAAACTGCGTTTGATGGATTAGTTTATGGTAAAGTTTCCGGTGACTGGTCACATGATTGTCAAAAATGAAGAACGGTTTATTTGGTATAGTTTAGCCAGTACAGCTCCGTATCTAGAAAAAACCATCATTTTTGATACTGGCTCCACTGATCACACCATACCTTTGATCAAATTGTTTATTGAGAAAAATCACGATCTTGACATTAGTTTTTTTCAAAAAAAAGCTTTGAAAGCTAAAGAGATTACTAAATTGCGACAGTTGCAGCTAGCTCAAACAAAAACACCATGGTTTTTATTAATTGATGGTGATGAGATTTGGCCGCAAAAACAGCTGATAAAACTACTCAAACTGAGCAAAACATTGGCTCAAAAAACACTAGCTGTAGTTAACCAGACCAGAAATTGTGTGGGAGATATCTGGCATTATTTGCCGGATAGTTTTGGTAAATATATGCTTCTGGGCAAAACCGGTCATTTCAATATTAGACTAATGCGGACCAAAGACTATCTGCTTCAAGGCGACTATCCTAATGAAGGTTATTTTATTAATAACCAAAATATAGCTAGTCAGGATGAATTACTAGTTTTTTCAAAAGCCTGGTATTTGCATGCTAGTCATTTGTGTAGAACTAATAAGCGTAATGGTAATTTAGGCAGAAGGCAGGAAATTATAACTAAGGGTAAGAGGTTTATAAAAAAAGATATACCAGAAGTGTTTTTTGAAAAAATGCCAGAGCAAATACCTCAGGTTTTGGGAAAAAGAACTATTTGGTTTGAACTTAAAGCAAATTTTTTTGATATCTTAAGAAAGATATGAAACAAAGTCATATTTGGGAAAGCACTAAATACTATGAGGTGGCTGCTAGATCCAGTCAGTATTTAGCCCATCCAGGTCTTAAAAAAATAAAAGAATTAGCCCAAAAGGCTGATAGGGTTTTGGAGTTTGGTTGCGGTGAAGGGACAAAACTAAGCAAAATAGTTCCCAAAACAGTCAAAGGAACAGGAATAGATATTAGTCGCACAGCCATTGCAATGGCTAAAGAGCGTCATCCGGCTTATGATTTTGTTTTTTATGACGGTAAAAAAATCCCCTGTAAAGATGGTAGTTTTGATTTAGTCTATTCGGCTTTTGTGTTGGAACATTTGCAAAATCCCAGCCAAAATATAAAAGAGATGATTAGAGTTTTAGAAAAAGATGGCTTGCTGGTATTGTTGGCTCCTAATTATGGTGCGCCACAGCGGTGCTCACCTTGTTTTAAAGGCCATAGAATTGCCAAGCTGATTGATGGTTTGATAAAAGATCTAATTGGTTCAAAAGGTCAGTTGGATTGGCAAAAAGTAAGCATGAAGGCTGATACTAAGCATTATCAGATTGATTGGGATACTACTGTTGAACCTTATTTAGGTAGCTTACTTTCTTTTTTGAAAACCCAAAACATGAAAATAATAGAATACTCTTCCAATTGGAAAATTGCTGAACCGCAAGAACAATTTGTTAATAAAGCTTTTCGCTTTTTAGGTATGAGACAACTATATCCTTTTAAATTATGGGGGCCACATTTATTTGTAATAGCTTGTAAATTATGAAAATTGCCTTCTTATCCTACTACAGTGGCTTGGTTGACCGGGGAGTAGAAACCTTTGTCGATGCTCTCGCTTCCCGTTTAGGCCAAAATCATGAAGTAATGGTAATTCAAGCTGGAACTAAAAAAGAGCAAAAACCGTACATGCAGATTGTGATTCCAGGTAAATCGTATAATTCTCAAAAGCTGAGCCAGGATTTTAAGGAACGTTTTTTCCTGGATAAAAAATCCCGGGTAATTGCCAAATTCAGTTTTCAAGCCTTAAAAACCCTACAATCATTTCAGCCAGATATTATCGTAGCTTGTAATCACGGTTGGCAAGCAGTTTTAGCTAAACTGTATATTAGGCTTCATAAACACTCACGCTTGGTTATCAGTGCTCAGGTGGGTAAAGGCCGGGAGGAGAGTTTAGCTCTTAGCCTTAAACCAGACCTATTTATTACCCAATCCCAAACTAGATTAAAGCAATTGAGTTTAAAAGATAGTGACCAAATCATAGCTATTCCCAATGGAGTCGATTTTGCCAAATTTTTCCAGAAACAAACACTAGCAGGGAAAATCCAGTTGCAAATAGCAAAACTTAAAAAACCGATATGTTTATGTGTAGCTGGCCCTGAACCTTATAAACGGGTTGAAGATACGATTGAGGCTGTTACTAAGCTTGGTAATGTCAGCTTACTAGTTTTGGGTGGCAGTAAAAAAACTAAAAATTTAGGCAAAAAATTACTTAGTGATCAATTTGTACAATTAAAAACTCCTCATGAGCAAATGCCGGCTGTCTATCAAATTGCTGATGTGTTTACGCTAGTATCTGACTCTCAGGAGGGTTTTGGCATTGCTTATTTAGAAGCGATGGCTGCAAATGTGCCAGTGGTAGCTCGTGATGACAGTTTGCGAAAAGAAATTATCGGCAAAGCAGGACTATACGTAGCTGATCCAGCTGATCACATTGCTTATGCCCAAAGAATCCGCCAAGCCTTAGATAGCAATTGGGGTAAAAAACCTCAAATGCAAGCTAAAAAATTTAATTGGGATCAAGTAAGCCGAGAGTATGAAAAGGCCTTTATTAGCCTTGTGTCCAAATCGTCTAAATTAGGATCTTTCCACTAATTTCGTTACAATAAACCCATGAAGCAATACCTTTCTTTGCTCAAGTCTAAGACTGCCATGGATGCGCTCATTGTTTTGGGTGGTAGTGGGATTTCGTCAGCGCTAGGATTTATTTTTGTTTTTCTAATTGCCCGCAATTTAGGGCCAGAACGGTTTGGGATTTTTTCAACTATTATTGGTTTTACGACCTTTTTATCAGCTGTGGCTGATTTGGGCATCAATCAAAGTTTAGTAGCTTTTATATCAGGGTTTAAAACCAGGACGCGCAAAAAAACCTGGAGCAGCACCAGTTTGACTAGTGTATTTGCAAGCTCAATCATAATTGCTCTAGTTATGTCTTGCTTGTACCGTTTTTTCCTCATTAAACTTTGGGGGCATAATCAGGATTTTTCAGGCTTGGTGTTTTTGATAATTGTAATTATCACTATTAATATTTTCTTATTAGCACTATTGCAATCACTACAGCGTTTTTGGAGTCGGTCAATTTTAGACAATGTTTTTAGTGTGGCAAGACTATTGGTAATTGGTGTTTTTTTCTTGCTCTATGCTCGTCTAAATATCACCCTGGCACTCTGGTCGATTGTCATTGCTTATTTAGTGGCTTTTGTAGTTGGAAAACTCATGGTTGGTGATTATTTGCAAATTCGAAGGGTTAAGACCAAGCTCATACCCAAATTATTAGGTTTTAGTAAGTGGTTAGCAGCGCAAAACTTTTTTGCCAATTTATATGGACGACTAGATGTAATGATGCTGCCTTGGTTGTCGACATTATATTTTACAGGCATCTATGCCGCCGCCGCTCGGTTTATGAGTATTTTTCCACTGGTGGTTTCCTCACTATCATCTGTGGTTTCACCCCGCTTTGCCAGTTTTACCAGCAAAGATCAAGCTGGCACTTATTTTCGCAAATCTTTACTCATCGGGTTTGGGATTAGTGCCATTATGATGCTACTCCTAGTTTTAGCTTATCCAATTATTTCCATTGCCTATGGTGAAGATTTTTTGGCAGCTATTGCCGTATTTCGTTTTTTAGTACTGGCCAACATTCCTTTGCTGCTATCAATTCCAGCTACTAATGCGGTGGTTTATTTTTACAAAAAACCTAAATATGTAACTGGAATATCTTTAGTACAACTAGTAGGGTTAGTTCTATTAAATTTACTTCTTATTCCAAAGTATGGTATGTTTGGACCAGCTTACAGTTTGCTAGCCATGAATAGTCTTGGTATGATAGGCAATTACTTAGCGTACTTTTGGCTACATAAAGATTTATGACACTAGTTTCAGTTATCATTGCTACCTACAACGAAGACCAATATTTAAAAAAATGCTTAGAAAGTTTAGCATGCCAAAAAAAGGCTAGATTTGAAATTATTGTAGTTGATGATGGCAGCTTCAAAAAAGCTAAAAACTTAGAACTAAAAAGTAAAAACGGCACATTTAGATTTTTTAGAATAAAGCATAGTGGGACAGCAGTAGCCAGGAATTTTGGGGCTAAAAAGGCTAAAGGCGATATTCTGGTTTTTGTGGATGGTGATATGGAGTTTGAACCAGACTTTTTAGAACAGTTAATTGAGCCAATTGAACAAGGTTTGGCAAAAGGTACGATTTCCACAGAAGAGTATGTAGCTAATTGGAATAATGTTTGGGCCCGGTGTTGGAACTTTGAGCAAGGTCTAAAAACCCGCAAACGGATTGATGAAAAAGACATGATGCTCCGGGATTTTAGAGCTATTTTAAAATCAGAATTCGATAGAGTTGGTGGTTTTAGTAATACCGGTTATACCGACACCTGGTCGTTGTCGGAAAAATTAGGCTATAAGCCAGTCAAAACTAAAGCCAAATATTACCACTACAATCCGGCCAGTATGCAGGAAGTTTTTTGGCAGGCACTTTGGATTGGGGGCCGACAACGCAAGTTTGGCATTGTTGGTAAAATTGTAGCTGGCTTGCGAGCTACTATGCCAGTTTCCATATTTTTAGGTTTGGTTAAGGCGATTACATACAAAGAAATGGGAATGCTTAACTTTAAAATTATCTACGATTTAGGAATTTTAAGTGGCATTATGAGCGGAGCTTCGAGAAAGGCAGTATGAAAGGATGGAAGCACTTTTTGCAATCGTATGGCATGTATGTAGTGCTATTAGTAGCTTTACTGCTTCGATTGCCTTATATAAATCAATCGCTTTGGTTGGATGAAGCGATTGAAGCTTTGGCGGTCCGCGATAATTCTCTGCCTCAGCTTTTCACCTCATTTATGCCTGGGGATTTTAATCCGCCACTGCACTATATTTTGCTCTGGGGGTGGGTGAGAATGTTTGGCAGTAGCGAAATAGCCCTACGGTTACCATCGGTTTTGCTGGGAGTTGGGGTAGTTTGGTTTGGGCTTACGTTGCTTAAACAAATGCTTCCTAAAAAAATCGAATTACAAGTTGCCGGGGGTTTATTACTAGCTACTAGTCCACTACTGATCTATTACTCTCAGGAAGCAAGGGCATATATGCTGGCCACTTTTTTAGCTAGCTGGTCAATGCTAAGTTTATGGCAATATATACAAGAAAAAAAGTCTCTTTGGCGCTATATTATCGTTACTAGTTTACTGTTATGGTCACATTATGTGGCTTGGCTGCTGTGGCCAATTCAGATTATTCTAACTTGGGTTTTAACAAAAGATAAAAAAAGAACCTTAGCTACTTTACTGCCATTGGTTTCAATTATTCCTTTGCTGCCACTTTTGAAAACTCAGGTAATTCTAGCTGCAAAGGTATCAACTGCTTTGCCAGTTTGGCAAAGCTTGGGAGCTTTATCATTTAAAAATCTGCTTTTAATTCCGGCTAAATTTTTACTAGGGAGAATTGATTTGCAAACTTCATTTAGTTTTGTCTTGATTTTGGCGCTATTTTTAATAGCGTATGTAATCGTGATAATGCAGGCTTTAGTAAAAAATAAGTTAGTCAAAGATAAAAAACTGCTGTTTTTGCTGGCTTGGCTAGTCGGTCCAATTAGTTTAGGTATAGTTTTATCAATTAAACTTGCTTTACTATCGTACTTCCGTTATCTCTTTGTCCTTCCGGCTTTTTACCTAGTTTTTGTGTTTAGTTTGCAATTTTTTAAAAAAGATATACAAAAAATTGCCTTTGGTGTTTTTCTGCTACTCAATATTGTGAGTAGCAGCTTTTATCTATTTGATGCTAGTTTGCATCGTGAAGACTGGAAATCATTGGTAGCTTTTATTGATGGCAAACAAGCTTCTTCGTATGTGGTCATGATTAGCTCAGTAGATGCCCCTTTTGCGTACTATGACCAAGGCAAACATACGCTCATTGATTATCAAAACATTGATGAAATTAAATACTTGCCCAGTGTTTGGCTGATTACGTATGCCCAACCTATTTTTGACTCACAAAATAAAACAGAAATTACTTTGACTCAGGAGTATGGATTTGAGGAAATTTCTAGTAAAACATTCCGAGGTGATTTGGTTGTAAAATATTTAGTAAATCCATCAGGGCTTCATGCCCAAGCTTTATGATTATTGGTATTGATATTTCTCAAATTGCCTATGGCACCGGCGTTTCCCGGTATACCAGAGAACTGGTCAAAAACTTATTACTACTTGATTGGAATAACGAGTATAAGCTGTTTGCCGGGGTGTTTCGGCAAAAAAAAGAAATCGAAGCTTTTGCTAAAACTCTGCCACAAAATCGGCACAACTATAAAATTTATTACAAACTGTTTCCCCCTAAACTAGCCCAGGTAGTTTGGAATCAATACCATAGTAAGCCGATTGAAAAATTTATGGGCCGGTGCGATGTTTTTCATAGTTCGGATTGGACACAACCACCGACTTCCGCCAAAAATGTGACTACCATTCATGATCTGACGCCGATGCTGTACCCACAATATCATGATCCAGTTTTACGAGAGAATTTTGCCAGGCGCCTTGGTTGGGTACAGAAAGAGTGTCATGGGGTGATTGCCGTTTCTCAGGCAACTAGGAATGACATTATCAAATATGCTTTTATCAAGCCTGAACAAGTGGCTGTCATTTATGAAGGAGTTTCAGAAGAATTTTTTGATCAGGATTTTAATGAGCAACAAGTAGCGGCTACTCTTTTAAAATATCAAATTCGCAAGCCTTATTTTTTAACTGTGGGGACTAAAGAGCCGCGCAAGAATTTAAAAACTATTTTAGAAGCTCATGCTAAGCCAGAGGTATATAGTAAAGCCCAACTGGTTATAACTGGTAAAAGCGGTTGGAGTAAAGAAGTTAAAATTGTGAGCTCGGATCAAAGGCGTTATGTGGTTGAGACAGGCTATGTCAGTGAGCTAGAACTAAAAATTCTTTACTGCCAAGCCGCTGGATTTATTTACTTATCGGAGTATGAAGGTTTTGGTTTACCGGTTTTAGAAGCTATGGCAGCTGGAGTGCCGGTAATTTGCAGTAATGTTTCCAGCTTGCCAGAAGTTGCCGGAAAAGCAGCCATCATGGTACCATCTAAAGACGCTCTTAAACTTAATCAAGCCATGAAATATTTGATGACCAATCCAGAGGAACAAGCTAAGTGGAAAAGCTTAGGCATTGCTCAAGCTAAACGATTTACTTGGGAAGATTGTGCTAAAAAAACCCTTAAAGTTTACCAAGGGCTATTGTATTAGTAACATTATTCATGTTTTATTTATTTCAAAAGATTTTTACTTTTTTAGGCTTTTTTTATTTAAGTTTAATTGCTTCCCTGTTGTGTGTTTTTATTTTGCCAAGATTAAAAAATTTGATTATTACTTTAGTTTTACTTGCTGGCATAGGGATAAATATCTATTTTCTAATCCAATATTTGCCAAAAAGTTTTATGAAACCTACATTGGTTGATCAAATAATTGAAAGAGACACTATGGCTCAAAACTTGGTAGCTAAGGATATAGGAACTTTAATTTCTAAAAGCGATTCAGTATGTATTTTTTGGTCTTGGGATTTGCCAGTAAAATATCTTTTATATCAACTGTATCCGCAACAAGTCAAAGTGATAGCTGAGAGTAATCAGTCAAATGTAAATCAATGCCAAATTTTAATTTCACAATTTAAAAAAAGAAACCTATTAAAGTACAAATTAATCTATAACAGATATAACACCTTTGTTTATCTTAAAAAGTAATTCAAAATATGGATTTTATTTTAACCTTACTAAGTATCATAAGTTTTTGGGAAGTTGGATATTTAACAAATTTTTATTTTTTACATAAAAAACAAATCAACCTTTCAAGTTTTTTTGGCTTGGGGCTTGGGATAGTTGGTTTAATGCAAATCTTACTAGGTCTTGCTCAAATTAAATTACAACAAAGCTTAGTTCTAACATTTTTTATCCTTACTACTTTATGGGTTTTACTACTATACAAGAAAAAACAAAAAAAGATTAAATTGACATTAAAGCTAGATGCCAAAAAACTAATTCCGATTTTATCATTAGCTGTATTTATTTTGTTTATTAGCTATCTTAGTTTGCTTTCTAATGTTTGGGGTTATGATGCTTATAGTATCTGGTTAGCTCGAGCTCGAGCATTTTGGCTTGATGGTAGTGTTAGTAGATTTAATCTGTACTTTTTCTGGCCTTTTGATCATCCTATTTTATGGCCTTTGAGCATTTCTTGGATATATTTTTTTCTAGGCAAAGCTAATGAATACTATAGTCAAGTATTAGTTTTAAGTATATGGATAGCTATTATTTTAATATTTCTGCAGCAAATAAAACTTAAAAAAATTCATTCAATACTTTGGTTTAGCATTTTATTAACTACACCATTTTTGTATGGCAACGTAATTTGGAATGAATATGTTGGCAATGCAGATTTGTTAGCCAGTTTTTTTCTCCTTTTAGCAATTTCCCAGATTATTAAAAAGAATTTTTTACACTCTGTTTTGTTTTTATTTTTTACTACAATTAGTAAAAATGATTTGTTGCCAGCAAGTTTATTATTTTTAGTCTTAACCCCATTAGTTTATAGAAAAGATTTTTTTCAAGAAAAAATTACAGCTTGGTTAGCCTTACTTCTTTTTATAATTGGGAATTTTACATGGAAAGCTTACTATCAGTTTGATAATCGTTATATCAATAATGCACTACATTTAGAGCTTTTAAATCGAGATTTAAAAGATTCGCTTATATATAGCTTGCACGCTTTTCGTGAAGAATGGCGACAGCTTTATCGATGGGGATTAGGTTGGTGGTTAATATTATATGGTTTTATTATAGGTTTTAAAGAAATCCTTTCATCAAAAGAATATCGTTTATGCTTTCTGATTCTACTTGGACAACTAATCTCATATTTAATAGTTTATTATTTAACTCCAGAAGATCAGGCAACTAATATTTCTACTTCAATTTACAGGCTTAGTTTGCAAATATATCCAAGTGTCTTATATTTGGGGTATAAACTAATTGAAACGAAAAAATGAGTAAAAATAAATATAAAACTATAATTTTAAAATTTGCTCTTTTAGCCCTAGTTTTTTTAGGGTTAGTTAATCCCAATGGCCAATTTGATATGTATCTAGGGTTAGCCGGTTCTTTGACACTTTTACTGTTTTTTTTAAAAAAACTAAAACTACCTCTATGGTTTTATTTTATTGGTGTAGGACTAGCGTATTTGGCTGACCAGCAATTTGCCAATCTTGAAATTAAAGCACTTCCTATTTTGCTTATAGCTGGTTTAGTTCTTAGCTTGGTTTCAATTAGTTATGCTTACCTTAAAAAATATCCTCAAATTTTATTGACAGGACTTTTGTTAGTTTTTCTATTAACTAGCTGGCAAAATTCTAGTCAACTGCGAACTTACCTTAGTGCCAATCCTCAAAATGGTACCTATACCCATGATATGGGTTTGTATTTAAAAACCTATTACAACATGGAAAAACAAAATTATTACCAAGCTCATCTGGAAGCTTTCAAATATCACAGTGTGCCTACACAAGGGCCTCGCGATGTTTGGGGATGGCGTCTGCCAACAGTTTTTTATTTGTGGCGTTTGATTCCTATTCAAAATGGTCTGGCCATCCATTTTGAATTATTACTCATGTTTAGTTTAAATTTAATAGCCATCTATGAAATTGCTAAACAACTTTTGCCGGCTAAGCTCCAGTTTGTCTCAATTGTTTTTCCTTATCTTTTATTGCCTTATCTGCATTTTGCGGCTAGAGATTGGACTATGTTGCAAATCGAATGGTGGGCAATTAGCTTTACGCTTTGGGCTAGTTGGGCTTTTATAAAACAAAAAACTTGGCTAACAGTTTTGCTGCTCAGTTTAGCTGTTTGTAGTCGGGAATTACTGTTGATTCCGATTGGTCTCATTGCTTTGATAGCTCTGGTCAAAAAATGGCCTAAGCGTTTTGCCTATATGATTCCGGTTTTGGCTTTTTCAGGAATGCTTATCATTCATACTTTTGAAATAGCTCAGCTAGTGCCACTAGCTAAAAACGCTTCGACATTTAAACTTCGCTTTCATGGTGAAGGCGCCGCGCTTTTTATGACTACGTTTGCTTTTGGTTCTTGGGAATATCTACTTTATGCCTTTAGAATTTTTTTAGGAATTTATCTTGTGGCTATTGTTGGCCTATTACTTTCTTTGCAAAAATATAGTGCTTGGTTTTTGCCATATTTTATTTTGCCAATTTCTTATCTAGTAATCGGAACCAGCCATTGGAATCACGCTTGGGGAGTTTTGTATATGCCAATAGTTTTTTTAAGCCTGCCGTTGGTTCTGGCCAATATTTACGATAAACTAAACATAAAACTATGATCATAGGAATAGATGGCAATGAAGCCAATGTCCAGAACCGCGTCGGTTCCAATGTCTACGCTTACGAATTATTGTCGGCTTTGCATGAGCTGATTAGAGTAGATAAAACTAAACAGGTTCGAGTGTATTTAAAGCAAGACCGGCAAACTACATTACCGGGCATATTGACGAATTGGGATTATAAGACCTTTGGGCCAAGTTTAGCCTGGACACAGTGGCGCTTACCATTGGAACTTACCTTGGAAAAATTATCTGGTAAAGCTCCTGACATATATTTTTCGCCTGGTCATTATAGCCCTCGGTTTTCATCAGTTCCGACTGTAGTGACCATTATGGATTTGGCTTATCTTATGTTTCCTGATGATTTTAGAGGGAGTGATTTAAGGCAGCTTAAGGCATGGACTAGGAGATCTGTTAAAAAAGCCAGTCATATTCTGGCCATTTCTCAAAGCACTAAAGATGATATTGTCAAACATTACCGAATTAATCCAGAAAAAATTACGGTTACCTATCCGGGTTTATCGTTAAAAGTTTCTAAAAAACCAGGAGACAATAGTTTTAAAAACTTGCAGGCCTACTTGGGAATTACCAGGCCGTATCTAATTTATGTGGGCACACTACAGCCAAGAAAAAATATAAGTGCTTTGCTTGATAGTTTTACTATTTTAAAAAAACAATTTCCTAAGTTGAAGCTAGTCATTGTTGGAAAAAAAGGTTGGCTTTATGATGAGATTTTTACTAAAGTCAAAAATTTAAAACTTCGCAGCGAAGTTATTTTTACTGGCTATGTGAGTAATTTTGAAAAATATGAGCTATTGCGGCATGCTCAGGCTTTTATCTTGCCAAGTCTGTATGAAGGCTTTGGCTTGCCGGTTTTAGAAGCTATGGCTTTAGATGTACCAGTAATTGTAAGCCGGGTTTCCAGTTTACCAGAAGTCGGAGGCGAGGCAGCTTTTTATATTGACGATCCTAAATCCGCCCAAAATATCGCTCAAGTTACCTCGTCCGTGTTACAATTATCAGTGAATAGATTGAAAGAAATTCAGGCTAAAGGTAGAGCTCAAGCTCTAAAATTTACCTGGCAAGATTGCGCTCAAAAAACCTTAACAGTTTTAGAGCATCTTGCTAGGAAATAATTATGTTTAAAGATCGCATGGGTCGACCATTATCAAATCAAGAAGCTGGCCACAAAATTATCAACCGTTTTTATAATTGGATTTTAGATTTTGAGCTGATGATACTTCGTTTTGTGAGTTGCGTGCCTTTGTTTTGGTTTCGCAAATTTTTCTACGTGCTAGCTGGAATCAAAATCGGCAAAGGCTCTGTTATCCATATTAAGGCTAATTTTTTCAAACCTGCCAATATCACCATTGGCGAAGACACAATTATTGGTATGCGGGCTTTTTTAGATGGTCGGGACAAGCTGCAAATTGGCAATCATGTGGATATTGCTTCTGAGGTGATGATTTACAACAGTCAACATGATATTGATAGTTTTGATTTTAAGCCCATTGAAAAGTCGGTTATTATTCATGATTATGTTTTTATTGGGCCAAGAGCCATTATTTTACCAGGTGTAACGATTGGTAAAGGAGCCATAGTAGCGGCTGGAGCAGTGGTTGCCGAAGACGTACCAGAAATGACGGTGGTTGGAGGAGTGCCAGCTAAAAAAATCCGGATGCGCAAAGAACAAAAATTAGCATATACTTTAGGTAGAGCTAGGCTTTTTCAATAACGTATGAAAAAACAAAATCTGTCCAAAGCCCCGGTGTATAAACGTTTTCTAGCTGATGTAATTGATGGCTGTATTATTGCTTTACTGTCCTTTATTTTATTTTTTGCAGTGAAAAATACTATGGCTGAACAAATGCTAGGTTTGTCAATTTTTTTAGTCTATGATGCGGGGTTAACTTACCTAAATAGTGGAGCAACTTTAGGTAAAAAAATATTTAAAATCAAAGTTGTGGCTCTTCATGGCAGACTCATTCTGCCGCAGATTGTTGTTATGTCTTTAACCAATGCTATTGCCAGTTTAGTATTACTCTACGCCTTATTGCAATTTACCGGTAATGCTTGGTATGCTCCGCTTATGTGTACCGGATTATTTATTTTGATTATGGTAATTGATTTCAAAAACCGAGCCCTGCAAGATTTAGTCGCCCGAACCTGGGTAGTAAAAACGAAGTCTTCATGAAACTTTCAATTATCATTACCAGCTACAATACCAAAGCGCTTTTGGATACATGTTTAAATTCTCTTTACACATACTTGCCCAAGATTGAATTTGAAGTTGTTGTGGTTGATAATGCCTCAAGTGATGACTCGGTAGCATATGTCAAAAAGAATTTTCCTAAAGTTACAATCATAGCCAATAAAAAGAATGTTGGATTTGGAGCTGCTAATAATCAGGGAGTAGCTAAGGCCAGTGGTGATTTGATTTTGTTGCTAAACTCCGATGCCTATTTGATTGATAATTCTTTACAAACATTTTTATTAAAACAAAGCGATAAAAAAGAAAATTTTACCAATACAATTATTGGCGCCCAACTATTAAATAGCGATCAAAGCATTCAAGCTTCAGCTGGTTTTGCTCCGACACTTATCCGAGTTTGGTTGCAGATGCTGTTTGTTGATGACCTGCCAATTATTGATTCACTACTCAAATCTTATCAGGAAAGTCGAGCCAGTTTTTATAAAAAAAGACGTAGTGTTGATTGGGTGACTGGAGCCTTTATGTTAATGCCGAAAGAATTGTTTAATAACATTGGTGGTTTTGATGAATCAATCTTTATGTATGGTGAAGAAGTTGACTTATGTTTTCGGGCTAAAAAACAAAACACCAATATTATTTTTGATCCTAATATAAAGCTAGTTCATGCTAAAGGTGGTTCTTCGCAAGATGGTTTTGCCAAAGCTATTCAAGGGGAATATCAGGGATTGTGGCACTTTTATCAAAAACATTTTCCTAAAAAACGAGATAGTTTGGCAGCTGCTTTGCAGTGGGGGGCGTTGTTGCGCAGCGTCCTTTTTGCTATCATAAGCCCAGACAAAGCTAAGGTGTATAGGGCTTTGCTGGAAAATTCAAAAAACTATGAACAAAATCCTTAAATTAATTGATGACAATTTGCTCTTTGCTATCAGTTTGATGCTGATTGTATTTATTCCGCTCTATCCTAAATGGCCTATGTTTGATGTCTTGCCTGGATATATTGTCCGGATTAGACTTGAGGATTTTTTAGTTTTGTTCTCATTTTTAATTTGGGGAATTTATGTTTTGCGAGGCAAGATAAAGCTGAAAGAAATTCCGCTATTTAAACCAATCCTGGCTTATTTAGTAGTTGGACTTTTATCAACGCTGTCAGCTATTTTTATTACCCAGACAGTTACCACCGAAACCTACCAAATTCTCAAACTGTATCTACACTACTTTAGAAGAATTGAGTATTTTTCACTGTTTTTCATTTTCTATAGCGCTATCTCTACTAAGGAACAGATCAAATACTACCTGACGGCTTTAGTGGGCACAGTAGTAGGGGTGTTTGTCTATGGTTTTGGCCAGAAATACCTCTATTGGCCAGCGTATTCAACTATGAATCGGGAGTTTTCCAAAGGAATCGTTTTGTATCTTTCTGAGCATGCCCGGGTTTTATCAACCTTTGGTGGTCACTATGATCTAGCAGCTTATATTATGCTAACGCTGACTATTGTTATTGGTATAGCTTTTACGATCAAAAAATGGTGGTTGTCAGCTATTCTATTATTTATCGCTCTGTGTGAATATTGGTTGCTTAATTTGACAGCTTCGCGAACTTCGTTTATGGCTTTTTTGGCTTCGGTATCTATTTTGTTTCTATTCTTAGCTTTTAAAAAGGGTTGGTTTTGGGCTGGTAAACGTTTATTTATTATTGTTTTTGTTTCAATGTCTATCATGCTAACCATTGGGCCGATGTCAGAGCGTTTTGCTCAGGTTATTAAACTACAAGATTTAAAAACTGATTTTAATAAAGCCCTAAGGCCGCCTCCACCAGATGCGATTGAGCTTCGAGATGACATTCCCTTGGAAGAACAACTGGCCATGGTAGCTTCTCAATCAGATGTACCACCATCTCCAGTTAAGCCAACTCCTACTCCAGTTGCTGCTCAAGTTAAAGCTCGTCCAGACGATGTATATGAAGACCCTTATGTACAAGAAGCGACAAGTTCAGCCGAAGCTACTGCTTCAGCCGTGGTTCATGCAGATTACTCAGAAAATGCCTTAAAGTATGGTCTATCAACTGGTATTAGATTAGATACTCTTTGGCCCAGAGCTATTGCTGCTTTTAAGACAAATCCGCTTTTAGGGACTGGTTATTCAACCTTGGTCAAAGCTGTGGTTTGGGAACAAACTCCAGCCGAATCAACTGATAATGACTATTTACGACTTTTGGGTGAAACAGGACTTTTGGGCTTTATTACTTTTATGTCTATCTTTGGGCTTTCAATTGCCATTTTTTACAAAGCTTTTAGAAAAAGTTCCGAACCACTCTATTATGGACTCTTTGCAGCCGGTATTGGTATTAGTATCGGACTTATTATCAATGCTATGTATATTGATGTGTTTGAGTCTTCTAAAGTAGCGTATTCTTATTGGTCTTTTATGGGGTTATTTTTGGCATTAGCTTTGCTGACACTTAAAGATAAAAAAAATCATAAAAAAACAAAGTAGTTATGAAACTTTCACAAATATTAGTACTGGTATTTCTCTTTGTTTTAGCGTTTATACCTCGGCTTTATAAAATCGATAATCCCATTGCTGACTGGCATTCCTGGCGTCAGTCAGATACGGCAGCAGTAGCTCGGGATATGGCTCAAAATGGCATTAATTTACTTTATCCTAAGGCGCATAACTATCTACCCATGAATGGCTTGCCCAATCCGGAGCGCTACTTTTTAAATGAATTTCCGGTTTACAACGCTATTGTAGCTATTCTCTACAAGATGTTTGGAATTAATACTATTTATGCTCGGCTAGTTTCAGTCTTTTTTGCTAGCTTAGCAACTGTCTTTTTATATCTTCTGACCAAAAAACTGATTAATGCCAGAGTGGGATTTTTAGCAGCAGTTTTGTTTGCTATTTTGCCTTTCAATATTTATTACGGTCGGGTCGTGATGCCTGATCCTATGCATATCTGTTTTTCTATTGCTAGCTTATACTTTTTAAGTTTGTGGGTTTATAAACAAAAAATCAGCTATGCTATTTTGACTGGTTTAGCTTGGGCAGTGGCGATGCTAACCAAACCATATGCTATTGTTCTGCTTTTGCCGGCCAGCTATTTGGTTATCCGGGCTTTCCGGCTTAAAGCTTTTAAAAAGCCAGGTCTGTATATCATTTTAGCCTTAGGTTTGATTCCATTGGCTTTATGGCGTCTTCATATCAATCAACACCCCGAAGGCATGTTTGGTTCGGGTTGGCTGATTAATCAAGGTGATATCCGTTTTACTGGAGCTTTTTTCAGGTGGCTGATTTTTGAGCGGATGAACCGACTAATTTTTGCAACCGGTGGTTTTGTCTTATTTTTCTTTGGTTTGGTTAGTAATCGGATTAAAAAAGAAGGTTGGTTTTTTGAATTTTGGCTATTGGCAGTAATTATTTATATGACCTATTTTGCCCGGGGAAATGTAACTCACGATTACTACCAATTACCATTAGTGCCGGTTGGTTGTGTTTTAATGGCCAAGGGAGTAGATTTCTTACTTAAAAATGGTGTCGGTTTTATGGGGAAAATGATCAATTGGTTTGTAGCTTTAGTTTTAGTGCTTTTAATGCTAGCTTTTGGTTGGTATGAAACAAGAGGATTTTTTAATATTAATCATCCTGAAATTATTGAAGCAGGCCAAGCAGTAGATCAGCTGACTCCCAAAGATGCGCGGGTGATTGCGCCTTATCAAAAAGATCCGGCTTTTTTGTATCAAACACAACGCAATGGTTGGACTGATTTTGATGTCGTAGAAACTATGTGGCAGTGGATCAAGCAAGATGGGGCAGATTATCTGGTTTCAGTCAATTATGATGATCAAACTAACTACTGGTTGGATCGGTGTCAGACTTTGATTAGAAATGAAAAATTTGTAATTATTGATCTCCAAACCTGTCAGGAAGAGCAAGCTAGTCCTGATGATTCTTCGACTCTAGACGTCATTAGCATGTAGTTTGGGATTTTATGAAGATATTGATGCTTACTCCATATCTGCCTTACCCATTACTTTCGGGTGGACAGATTCGCACTTACAATCTACTTAAAAACCTTAAAGACCATCACGAAATTACTCTTTTTTCTCTGATAAAAGATGACGGCGAACGTCAATATTTGCCGCAACTGAAAAAATTTTGTAAAAAAGTGGTGCTGCTGAAACGGACTAAAAATCCTTGGTCGCCACGCAATATCTTACTGGCCGGTTTGACGGCTTACCCTTTTTTAGTGACTCGCAATATGCCGATTCGGGCTTCTCATATTATTGAGCAAGAGCTTAAAAATGATCAATACGATCTGATTCATGCGGAGACTTTTTACATGATGCCTAATATCCCCAAAACTAAAACTCCGATTTTGCTAGTAGAACAAACGATTGAATATTTGGGCTATCAAAGCTATGCCCACAATGTGAAATTTTGGCCGATTAAGCCGCTGCTTTCAATTGATATTGCCAAGATTAAACGTTGGGAAACCTATTTTTGGCAGCAGGCCAGTAAATTAGTGACTATGTCGGCTGATGATAAAGTTTTTATTCAAAAAGAAGTGGGTAAAAAACTCAATATTGCAGTGGTAGCCAATGGGGTAGATATGGAATTTTTTAATAGTGTCAAAAAATTAAACCCCCAGCAACCAACGGTGTTATTTGTCGGGACGTTTAAATGGTTGCCTAATGCCGATGCAGTCGAATTTTTAGTGGAACAAATTTGGCCTAAAATTATTGCTAAAATTCCAGGTGCGAAACTTCATATTGTCGGTTTTTCGCCGAGCAAAAAAATCCTAGCTTATGGGCAGCAAGATTCGATTACTGTTTCTGGAGGGATAGAAGATATTCGAGATGCCTATCGCCAGGCTCATGTATTACTAGCTCCAGTGCGGTCTGGTAAAGGAACCCGCTATAAAGTTTTGGAAGCTATGGCTATGGGCTTGCCAGTAGTGGGAACTTCACTGAGTGTTGAAGGCTTAGATGTCCGGCCAGGCCAAGATGCGTTAGTAGCCGAAACCGCTGAAGGTTTAGCTACTAAAACTATCAAAATTTTACAGGATAAAAAATTGCAAAATAAACTAGCTCAAAATGGTAAACGCCTGGTTTCGTCTCGCTACGATTGGACAGTGATTTCCAGAGAACTAGACCGGATTTATCAAGAATTAGGGAAAAAGAAATAATATGATTGATATTTCTATTATCATTTTAAATTACAACACCAAAGATATAACGCTGAAATGCTTAGAGTCGGTTTGTCAAAGTGACTTTGACTCGTATAGCTGGGAAATAGTTTTAGTGGACAATGCTTCTAGTGATGATTCTGCAAAAGCCTTTAAAACTTTTAAGCAAGATCATAAGCAAATAAAAGTGACCATTATTGAAAATACCCGTAATACTGGTTTTGCGGCTGGTAATAATAAAGGTATCCGCAAAGCTTCGGGAACATATATTCTTCTGCTTAATTCAGACGTAATTTTAGAAAAAGACACTATTAAAAAACAGCTTAACTTTTTAGAAAAAAACCAGGATTTTGCTGCAGCTACCTGTAAGCTGATTTTACAAAGCGGCAAACTGGATCCGGCCTGTCATCGCGGCTTTCCCACACCTTGGGCAAGTCTAACTTATTTTGCCAAACTAGAAAAACTATTTCCAACAACCAAACTATTTGGCGGCTATCATCAGGGTTGGAAAGATATGACCAAAGCTCATCAAGTGGATGTAATTTCCGGAGCTTTTTTCCTAATTCGCAAACAAGTTTTAGATCAGGTTGGTCTATTTGATGAAGGCTATTTTATGTATGCTGAGGATATTGATTTATGTTTACGGCTTAAAAAACAAGGATTCAATATTGCTTTTAACCCTGTTTCCCAGGCTTTGCATTTAAAAGGCGAGTCAGGCAGAAAAGACAAACAAAGTAAAAGCCATTACTATTTTTGGGAGACCATGCAGCTTTTTTATAAAAAACACTATGCTAAGACATATCCCAAACCCTTAATGTGGCTGATTTTTGCAGTAATCAATTGGCAGAAAGGCAAATATGAAGATAGGGCTTGATTGTCGGTTTTGGGGTATTACTCATGCGGGTTTGGGCCGCTATACTCGTGAGTTGGTTTTAGCGCTTTTAAATAAATATCAGGATAAAGCCGACTTTACGCTCTTTATCAATCGTCACCAATGGCAGGAAGACAAAGCTTTGCTTAAAAACTGTCATCTGGTTGAAACCGAAATTCCTCACTATTCTCTTAAAGAACAACTTCAGTTTGGAGGCGTAATTGATAAGGAAAAATTAGACCTCATGCATTTTATGCATTTTAATGTGCCAGTTTTAGCCAAAACTCCATATATTGTCACTATTCATGATTTGATCAAACATTTTTTTAAAGGCAAGCCAGTAACAACCCGAAGCAGTTTAGTTTATTGGCTTAAATATGGTGGTTACCGGTTGACGATTGGCCAAGCTATTAAACGATCAGAATGTATTATTACACCATCGCTGTTTACTAAAGATCAGGTGGCGGTTCATTATCCACTGGCTAAAGATAAAATTAGAGTTGTTTATGAGGGGGTTAGTGAGCCATATAATTTGAACCTCACATTGGAAAGTGCGGCTTCAAAAAAAATCCAAAAGAAATATCAGTTAAATGCTCCTTACTTTGTTTATACAGGCTCAGCCTATCCTAGTAAAAATTTAGAAGTTTTACTTGAAGCTTTAAAGCAGTTTAAAGCTCAAAATAACAAGGTTCAGCTTTTGATTGCCTGTGCCAGAAACGTTTTTTGGCAAAGACTTAAAGACCAGATTGCCAAATATAAACTGGAAAATTATATAGTTATGCCCGGCAATGTGCCTGATGAAGAATTAAAATTTTTATATGCTCAAGCTAGGGCGTATGTTTTTCCATCGCTTATGGAGGGTTTTGGTTTACCAGGATTAGAAGCTATGGCCAGTGCTTGCCCGGTAATTAGTAGTAATACCGGCAGCTTACCAGAGATTTATGGTTCTAATGCTTGGTATTTTGATCCTCATAATAGTCAGCAGCTCTTTGAGCTGATGCAGCAAGCTATGAACCTTGGTGATAAGCAGCGGAATAAGATTGTTGAAAAAGGCATGAAGTATAGTAAGACTTACACATGGGAAAAAGCAGCTGCTCAAACCTGGCAGGTTTATCAAGAGGTTTTTTAAAAATAAAATGAATCTGTTGGTTTATAGCTTTAAAACCTTTCCCTATAAAAAAGAAATAGAAGATATTTTTCCCAGTATTTTCTATTTTTATAAACTAACAAAAGATATTGAAACATTTAAGCAATTAATTATTCAAAATAAACCTGATTATGTTGTAGGAATTGCTTTTAAAAAATATGGCCAATCATGTTTTGAGCCCCAAACTGTAAATATTTTTAATAAAAAGGCCAAAATAACAAGAAATGGAATAGATAGCTATAATTTATTTATACCAACATATTTGAATTTTAAAACATCTAACTATCAGTCAAGAAGTTTTTGTAATTGGACTATGTATAAAGTCAGTGAATTTATAAATTGGCAACATCTGGCAACTAAACTAATTTTTACACATATAAGTAGAAAAGATATTATTCACCTTAGAAAATTTTATGAAAATTGCTTTAGTCTATGATCGGGTCAATAAGTTTGGTGGGGCTGAGCGGGTTTTGTTAGCCCTACATGAAATTTGGCCTCAAGCTCCTCTTTATACAACAGTCTACAACCCTACTAAAGCTCCTTGGGCCAAAGTTTTTAATGTTAAAACTTCATTTTTACAAAACATACCTTTTGCAAAAGATCATCATGAATGGTTTGCTTGGTTGACGCCTTTAGCCTTTTCCAAGTTTAATTTTGATGAATTTGACATAGTTATTTCAGTGACTTCAGCTGAAGCTAAACACATAAAAACTGGTTCTCAGACACTCCACATTTGCTATTGTCTGACGCCAACCCGCTATTTATGGTCGCATCGCAAAAGTTATGAACGAGAAGGTATTAAAGGCTTATTTTTAAAATTGTTGGGTCCATTTTTGCGGCAAACTGATTTTAAAGCGATCCAAAACATTGATCACTTTATTGCTATTTCCACAGCTGTTTCTCAAAGAATTAAGCGATACTACCATCAAGATAGCCGCATTATATTTCCGCCAGTTGAGCTATCTGAACCAAAAACAATATTGCCTATAAAAACACCAAAGCGGTTTTATCTAGTGGTTTCTCGTTTGGTTTCTTATAAACGGGTTGATTTGGCAATCAAAGTTTGTAATAAATTGCAACGAAATTTAATAATAGTAGGTAGTGGTGAACAGGAAAAAAGGCTTAGAAAGCTAGTCGGTAAAACTATTTATTTTGTGGGAAATTTGACAGATGACATACTTGCTATGTACTATAAGCGCTGTCAGGCAGTTTTGTTTGCCGGTTATGAGGATTTTGGAATTGTGCCGGTTGAAGCAATGAGCTTTGGTAAACCAGTAATTGCTTTTGCTAAAGGTGGCGTTTTAGATACAATTATTTCAAATAAAACCGGAATACTTTTTAAAAAACAATCAGTATCTAGTTTAGAAAAAGCTTTGCTAGAATTTGAAAAGAAAGACTTTTCAGCTCAAGTTTGCAAAGCGCAAGCTCAAAAATTTAGTAAAACAATTTTTAAAAACAATTTTGCAAAAATTGTGGAGGAATTATGGAGACAAAACCAGAAATCAAAGTCTTAATTATGTGTGGCGGTAAAGGCACTCGGATGTGGCCGATTAGCAATATGGACCATCCGAAACAATTTGAGGGTTTGTTGGGCAAGCGGTCAATATTTGCCGAGTTTGTAGCCAGAGTTTTAAAGCGTTTTAAGCCTGAAGATGTCTATATTGCTACTTCAGAGAAATTTAAAGACCAGCTCAAAAAACAAGCCCCACAAATTCCTGATAAAAACTTAATTTTAGAACCAGCCATGCGGGACAATCTTGGAGCTGTTGGTTTGGCTACGTCAGTGATTGCTAAACGTCACCCTAAGGCAGTTATGATTATGCTTTGGGGAGCAGATCATGTGATTCAAAATGATGAAGTCTTTTTGGATGCAATTTGCGAGGCGGCTTCTTTGGCTGCTGCTCATGATCGGATAGTTCACGTAGACTGTTTTCCTACTTATCCATCTGTTCATAACGGTTGGATTAAAATTGGCCAGAAAGTCAAAACCGAAGCTAAACATGATGTTTATGAATTTTTACAACAGGTAGAAAAACCGGATTTAGAAACTGCTCAAAAATTATTTAGATCACATGAATATCTAATTCATGTTGGCTACATGGCTACTAAGCCATCACTTTTACTCTCTTACTATCAAAAATATGCGCCTCAAATTTATGCACGGCTTGAGAAGATTAGTAAGGTTGTTGATACACCACAATATCAATCAGTACTGGAAGAAGAATATCCCCAGATGGAAAAAGTATCGATCGATTACGGTATTTTTGAAAAGTTGCCGCCTAAAAGTCAGTGGGATTTACCAGTTGATATGGGTTGGATTGATGTGGGAACTTGGGAACTGCTGTATCATGGTTTAGATAAAGATAATGATGGTAATGTGATTATTGGCAAGGTAAATTTATTAGATGTGAGTAACTCTTTAATTATTAATCATCAAGGGAAAACGGTTGGTTTAATCGGCTTATCTAATATGATTGTGGTCAATAGTGATGCCGGTTTACTGGTTTGCCCCATGGCTCAGGCTCCTAAGGTAAAAGAGCTTTACAACAGTTTGTATCAAAACTAAGATTAATATATGGATTATGAACCGCTCAAACGAGCAATAGATATTTTAGTGGCATTGATCCTTTTTGTTTTATTTTTGCCGATCTGGCTTATTTTACCGCTGCTCATTAAACTCGATTCACCAGGCCCAGTTTTTTACAAACATAGGCGAGTGGGTAAAAATGGTAAAGAATTCTGGTTTTATAAATTTAGGTCTATGGTAGTTAATGCTGACGATATTTTGCATAAGCAGGATAAAAAACTATTGGAAGAGTTTAAAAAATGTGACTGGAAACTAGTTAATGATCCGCGGATTACCCCATTGGGTAAAATCATGCGCAATTTGACATTGGATGAATTTCCCCAGCTTTACAACGTTTTAAAAGGCGATATGAGTATTGTGGGTCCCCGAGCCTATCTTAAAAAAGAATTAGATGAGCAGACTAAAAAATATCCCCATACTAGAAAATGGGTTAAAAATATTTACAAAGTTAAGCCCGGTATGACTGGTCCTTGGCAAACTTCGGGTCGTAATGAAATCCCGTTTGATAAACGCGCTAAAATGGATAGTGATTATGCTCGCAATCATAGTCTAAAAGATGATATAGTTATTATGTTAAAAACTCCTCAAGCCATGATTACTAAATGGTAAGCGGAGCCATCTTGCCTATGCCCAAAACAAAAAAACAAATCATTCATGATAAAACAACTGATATCTCCTCTGAAACACAAGAGTTGGTTAATGAGATTAAAGAAGTAGCGACCGAACTTAAGGCACTTAATGAGCCGGAAACCTCAGTTCAACCAGAGAAAGCTGAGACTAATGACGCTAAGCCAGTTGAAGCTGAAAAGTCTCAAGAAGCTGCAGCTGAGCAAAATACTGACCCTAAAAAAACCGAGCCAGTAGATTCACAGGTAGTTGAAGATGGCAAAAAAGATGCCCCAGAGCCAGTTCAAAATGAAGCTAATAAAGCCGAGACAGCTCCTACTGAACCAGTACAAACCGAACCAGGAAAAGTGGAGTCAGGCAATGCTAGTAGCCAAGTTCAGGCTGAGGCAGCTCCAGCAGAAAATCAAACACAAGCTGAGACGACAACTAAGCCTCAAGAAGCACAATCCCAACCAGAAGCCACTAAACCTGAAGAAAACCAGACTCAAGGTGAAGCTGCTAAACCAGTAGAAGCCCAAGTGCAGCCTCAAGAAAATCAGCCAAATGAAGCTCAATCTCAAGAACCAAAAGTAGAATCTCAACCTGAACAAAACCAGGAAGTAGAAAAAGAAGAAAAACTATCACTTATGGCAAAAATTAAAGCTAAATTACCGTTTGGTAAGAAAAAAACAGAACAACCTCCAAAAGCAGAACAGAAAAAGGGTAAAAAAACTTTAAAACTGATTGGGATTGGAGTGGGGGTAGTTTTGGTGCTTGTAATTGCCTTAGGGGCCACCACTTATTTACTAGCAAAGCCGGTTCTAGATAATGGTCAGAAAACTATGACCTTAGCCCAAGAGGCTTATACTTTAGTCAAAAACCAAGATTTAGAACCAGCTAAAACCAAGTTAAGTGAAACTAAAACAGCATTGTTGGCTACTCAAAAAGCCTATCAGAAGCTCTCATGGCTTAAAGCGATACCGTTTGTATCAACTTATGCTACTGATGCTGAAGCTGGACTTAAAGCTGGAGTGGCTGGAATTGAAGCTGGAGAAATTTTAGTTGATGCAGTTTTGCCGTATGCTGATGTGTTGGGTTTAAAAGGTCAAGGTAGCTTTGAAGGTGGAACAGCTGAAGACCGAATCGTTAAAGTAGTTGAAACTTTAGACAAAGTGACTCCGAAACTGGAAGAAGTTTCGCAAAAACTTCAGATTGTGGAAGATGAGCTAGATAAAATTGACCCAAATGACTATCCTGAAGAGCTTCAGGGCAAATCAATCAGACCTCGCCTAATTCAAGGTAAAGCCTTGGTAGCTGAAGCTGTGGTAGCGGTCACTGACGCCAGACCGTTAGTTGAAGTTTTACCTCAAATTTTAGGGTATCCGACAAGTAAGAAATACTTAGTTATTTTCCAAAATGATGGTGAACTGCGACCAACTGGTGGTTTTATGAGTGCTTTTGCAGTTATTAATATTGATAAAGGACGAACTACCCCAGAGAAAAGTGATGATATTTATAGTTTGGATAAGAAATTTGGCAACAAAGTTGAAGCTCCAGAACCATTTAAAATTCACATGAATGAAGACTATTGGTATTTGCGCAATATGAATTTCTCACCTGATTATTATGTATCTATGACTACTTTTGATAAATACTATTCAGAACTTAAAGATGAATATAAAGTAGATGGCATTATTGCTATTGATACAGAAGTGTTACGGCGCATGGTTGAAGTGACTGGTCCTTTGGTAGTTGATGATTATGGAACCTTTACAGTTGAAAATGATCCTAGGTGTAATTTAGCTCAAATTGTTTGCGAGCTGGAACACATTGTTGATAAGCCACTAGCTACCGTAGTGACTAACCGTAAAACTTCTATTTTGGGTCCAATGATGCAAGCTCTGATGAAAAAATCTTTGGGTGGTGGTAAGGAACAACTAGCTAAACTAGTGCCGCTTATGTTTCAACTCATGGAAGAAAAACATCTGCTGGTTTATTTTAAAGATGAAAAGCTACAAAAAGCTGCTGAAGCTTTCAATATTGCCGGTAGAATCAATGAAGCTAAAAATGATTATTTGCACATCAATGACGCTAATCTTGGTGGGGCTAAATCTAATTTTTATATTGATCAGGAAGCTGAACAGGATATCGAAATTGCCGATGATGGTACGGTTACCAAGACTTTGACAATTACCTATACCCATCCTGAACCAATGGATAATTGTAATTTGGAAGCTGGTGACTTATGTTTGTCTGGAAAATGGCGTGATTATTTCCGGATTTATGTACCAAAAGGTTCAAAATTGGAGGAAGGGCGAGGAGCTTTAACTAAAATTACTCAAAGTGAAGATTTGGACAAAACCGTGTTTGAAGGCTTTTTTGAACTATATCCTGAGAAAAAAGCTAAGATTATTATTACTTACACTTTACCTTTTAAAGTAAAAGCTGGTGATGCTTATAGTATGCTAGTTCAAAAACAACCTGGTACTAAAAATAGTAAGTACATTGTCCGCATCAAAGGCCAAGAAGAAGAATTTACTTTAGATAAAGATACGACTAAAAGTTGGAAAATCTAAGCTAGCATGAGTAGAACATATCGTCTTCAAGGTTTTGTGATTAGGCGTCGGAATTTTGCTGAAGCTGATCGGCTAATCACTTTTTTTTCCAGGGAAAAAGGTAAGATTACTCTTAAAGCCAAAGGGATTCGCAAGTTGCAATCCCGTCGTAGCGGTTTGTTGGAGCTATTTAATGAAGTGAGTATTTTGGTAGCTAAGGGTCGAGCTGGTGACATTGTAACTGAAGTTTTTCTTGATCAAAATTACCAAAATTTTGCCACTGACTATCAAAAAACTAAACTTGGTTATCAGCTCATTGAACTTATTAATAAACTAGCCCCAGAAGAAGAAGTCAATGAAGAAATCTATGAATTACTGAAACTAGCCTTTGAATATCTGCAAAGTAGGGAATTAGCTTTAGAACGGTGCGATACAGTTTTATTACGTTTTAATTTGCGCCTCTTGGAACTTTTAGGGTTTGGAACTCCTCCTATAAAAACTTTAACTGAGACTACGGCTTTTATTGAAAATGTCTTAGAAAGAAAGTTGATGAGCGCAGATTGTTATGATATATAATTAATCTTAATAAATATGATTAAAGAACAGTTGCTTCGAAATCCCAATTTAAGAGATTTGCTTGAGGCGTCTACTAGTACTGTTTCATCAGGTGTGGCATATGGTCTTTGGTTAGGTGGTAATGAGACTCAAATTGCTGCTGGAATTTTAGCCGGCTTGCTGGCTAGTGGGAGCATATTTACTACTCAACAACTTATTTCCTTTAGTAAAGAGTTAGGTGAAGAAGTTTGCAAACATACATAGTTTGTAATTTTAACAAAATTTGCTATTATAAAAACTAAGCTATGATCGCTTTGGCAAGCGGGAGCTATAAAAACAAGAGCGGACGAAATTATTGGATTACATGTTTCGTCAAATAGGGTGGAACCGCGATTCTTTAAGAACCGTCCCTATAAAGTTTTATTAAATTAAAGCTTTGTAGAGACGGTTTTTTTATTGCGTACTTATTAAGTTATAAAATGCAATAATCCGCCGAAGTCTCCTGAGGCAAACGAGACTGAATAAGTCTATGTGTAGCCTCAGGGACGAAGGCGGATAGCTCAACTATTTTTAAAGATGAAAAATTAAGATATAAGAGCTTGATTCTTTACTTTTAATTCTTTATTCTTGATATATGACTACTTCTTTGCAAGACATTGTAGCAGTAGCTAAGCGTCGGGGATTTGTCTATCCATCATCTGAAATTTATGGAGGCTTTGCGGCTATTTATGATTATGGTCCAGTGGGAGCGGAGCTTTTAAACAATATTAAAGCAGCCTGGTGGCGCTATATGGTGCAACTGCGGGAAGATGTGGTTGGTTTAGACTCGGCTATTTTTATGCACCCTAAAACCTGGGAAGCTAGTGGGCATGTGGCTGGTTTTTCTGACCCTTTAGTTGAATGTCGAGCTTGTCATGCTCGGTCCCGAGCTGATCATTTGTTGGCTGGAATTGGAGTTGCGGCTGATGAAAAAATGTCAGCTGAAGAGATTAATCAACTTTTTGAAAGCAATAAAAATCAAATCAAATGTCCTAATTGCCAAGCTCAGGACTTTAGTCAAGTTAAAAAATTTAACTTACTAGTGCAATCAAACCTAGGTAATTTTACAGGCGATTGGACAAAAGAACCAAGCTATCTGCGAGGTGAGACTTGCCAGGGGATTTACTTAAACTATAAAAATGTACTGGACTCAACCAGAGTAAAAATACCGTTTGGAATTGCTCAAATTGGAAAAGCTTTCCGAAACGAAATTACCGCTCGGCAATTTATTTTTAGGACTAGGGAATTTGAACAAATGGAAATGCAATACTTTGTGCATCCTGATCAGGAAATGGTAGCCTATGATGAGCTTAAAAAATACCGTTGGCAGTTTTATCTGGACTTAGGAATTGACGAGCAAAATCTGCAGTGGCATGAACATGAAAACTTAGTTTTTTATGCTAAAGCGGCTTATGATATTGAGTTTAGATTCCCCTTTGGTTTTGATGAGTTGGAAGGCATTCATGCTAGAGGTGATTATGATCTGACCCAACATCAAACATTTTCTGGTCAAGACCTAATGTATACTGATCCTTTCAGTGGGGAAAAATATTTACCTCACATTATTGAGTCTTCAGTGGGGGTAAACCGGATTATGTTGGCAATTTTGACTCAGTCTTATACTCAGGAAAAGGATCGTTTGGTTTTAAAATTACCCAAAAAACTGGCACCGTATAAAGTGGCAGTTTTCCCACTACTTAAAAATAAAGAAGAAATTGTAGCTAAAGCTAAATCAGTTTATGATCAGCTGAAGCTTGACTTTATGACTGCTTGGGATGAGCGTGGTAATATTGGGAAGCGCTACTATGGTCAGGATGAGATTGGGACGCCGTTTTGTGTTACCATAGACTTTGAGACTCTAGAAAAAGACAGTGTAACGGTTCGGGATCGAGATACTATGGTTCAGGAGCGAGTAGTAGTTTCACAACTTAAAAATTATCTAGCAGATAAATTAGCTCAGTAGCATCTATTAGCTTGCTAATAATGCCCATATATATGAAACTATCTTTTAAAATTATTATTCCAGTTTTGGTAGTTATTCTCTTGATTGTTGGAGGATTATGGTTTTTTGTGTTGCGAGGCAATGCTAATGAAGAGGCTCCAGCTCTGATTGAAACTCCACCGAGTGTTTCTAAAGTAAATACTTTACCGCTAGCTGATCGGCCTTATGTTGAGCTCATTCCTCATGCCAATAAAAGTCGCTGCGGTGGGATTGACCTTAAGATTAGTAATCTTAAAAACGATGAAACCGAAGCTGAGTACGAGCTGGAATACAATACGGCCACAATGATTCAGGGAGTCTTTGGAACTAGAGATTTATCTGATCCCAATAAAGAGCATCAACCTTTGGAATTTGGAACCTGCTCAAAAGGAGTTTGTAAATGTGATGATGATATTACCGGTGGCAATTTAAAACTTAGTTTTACGGCTAAAGAGGACTATGTGCTTAAAGCTGATTTTTCAGTACAAAAACCAAGCGAACATGATGGAGTCGTTTCCTCTCTCGATGGGAGGTTGCAAATTGCTTTTGGAGATAACCTTGACGAAGATACGCCAGTGCTTATTACCTCAACTTTTGGTTTACCAAAACAACTTAGTGATAAAGTGGTATTAGGGCCTTATGGTATTTTTATTGAAGATGTTGATGAACTAGAAGAACCAGCAACAGTAATTTTGCAGTCTCAGGAACTGACTAGTGGTAAAATTCAAACCTGGGATGGAACTAGTTGGAAAGTAGTTGATGCCAAAATTGATGGTGGCAAGGCTACTTTTGAAATTGAAAAACTTGGAGTGATTGTGCTGACTGAGTAAAATCTCTCTCTAAGCAATACTAGGAATGAGCTTGCCGTCCCTGTCAAGGTAAGATGGAACATCTTCGTGATGAGGGTATTGGTCAATTTTTTCCGAAAATTCATGAGAAGTTTCCAAGGCATTTGGATCTTCAGGAATAGTAACTGTTTTAGGATTTGCTTCTACTAACTTCTCTCTTACTAATGGATGTGCTGGTAAACCACTTGCTTTAAAACGTTCACAACCTTTATGTCTGTTGATTGCAGTTTTTCCGTCTTGTGCAAGAGATGCCACTATTTCATCGTCAAAAACTACTCTTGTAAATTGACCTTGTTTATTTTGTCGTAAGCCACATCCTTCTAGGGGAGCATCTTGACCCTCTGCTCTAACTAAATATTGGCAATAACAACACACTTCATAATTAATATAAGTAAATGGTGGATCTGATTCTTTTGTCATAATTTAAAAATATAAGTTTATAAAACTTAAGTATAACTATTATAGGTATTTTTATAAGAAAGTAAATAAGTTTTCCTGTTGACAAGCGCGTGAAAACACGTTTTAATGGTGATTAGTGGTGAAAAGTGGTGATTCTCCAACTGCCCGGTAGAATCACCACTTCAATAATATTTGAAACTTATGTTTTTAGGAAACTTTGAAAGCAATGTTGATAAAACTAAGGGCAGAGTAGCTATTCCTAGGGTTTTTGGTCGAGAAATTGGCACTAAGGCGATTTTAACTAAGGGTTATGAAAATTCACTACTGCTCGTTAAATTTGAAGATTGGCAGGAAATCACCAATCAGGTAGTTGGGAAGAGTTTTTTATCAGGCTTATCCCGTCAAACTGATCGATTTCTGTTGGGTAATGCTTTTGAAATCAGCTTTGATAAGCAGGGTCGTTTTATTATTCCAGCTGCGCTTCGAAGCTATGCTCAACTGGCTGAGGAAGCTGTCTTTGTGGGGGTTGGTAATCGAATTGAGATTTGGAGCAAACAAGCCTGGAACAAAAACGAAACCTATTTAAATGAAAATATTAGTCAAATATCTGAAAGTTTAAATGACAAACTCGGAAACCAATAATTTTCACCAAAGCGTTCTTTTACACGAAGTGCTTGAAGCCCTACGTATTCATGATGGCGCTTGGTATCTTGATGCCACTATTGGTGGTGGTGGTCACAGTGAGGCAATTTTAAAAAAAGGTGCTTATGTTTTAGGGATTGATCAGGACGAGGCAGCTTTGGAAACAAGCAAAACCAGATTGAGCACTTTTTATAAAAATGGCCAACTAAAGCTGGAAAAAGCTAATTTTGCTGATCTGGAACGAATTGTTGCTAAGCATAAAATCAGCCCTAAAGGAATTCTGTTTGATTTAGGGGTTTCCAGTTATCAGATAGGTGGAAACCAACGAGGTTTTTCTTTTCAGGTTGATGAAACTTTAGATATGCGTATGAACCCAGAGTTTCAACAAGTCACTGCTAAAGATTTAGTCAATGGCCTTTATGAAAAAGAACTGGAGCAACTTATTAGCAAATATGGTGAAGACCCACTAGCTAGGCCAATTGCTAAAGCCATTATTGCTTTCCGTAAGCATCAGTTTATAGAAACGACTGGTCAACTACGGGAAATCATTGAAAAAGTCTACCACAGAGCTTACCGCAGCCGTAGCCGCATGAATCCGGCTACTAAAACGTTTCAGGCGTTGCGGATTGCGGTTAACGACGAAATTGAAGCTTTGAAGAGTGGCTTAGAAGCAGCTTTACATATTTTGCAAGAAAAAGGTGTTTGTGTGGTGATTAGCTTTCATGGTTTGGAAGACAAGATTGTTAAAACTACCTTTTTAGACTGGGAATCTCAGGAGCTAGGAGAAAGAATGTATCAAAAACCGATAGTGGCTAATGAACAAGAGCTTGAGAGCAATCCGCGCAGTCGTAGCGCCAAGTTACGGGCTTTTATCAAATCATAATATATGACTCAATCTAGACAAAAAAACATCATTAGAAGTAGGTTTTCTATTAATTATGCTCTTATTTTAGTATTAGGGTTATTGATTGGTTTGCAGGTTTATATCAGTAATCAGATTGCTACTTCTGGAGCAGCTTTGAGTGAGCTTGAGCAAAAAGCTCAGCAACTCGAAGATGATAATCGCAAGCTTCTCTCAAAAAACGTAGAAGAAATGAGCTTGCATGAGCTAGCTCAAAAAGCTGAGGCTTTAGGGTATGTAGAGCCTGAAACTATTATCAAT
>JAAZOH010000024.1 GCA_012797845.1 Candidatus Beckwithbacteria bacterium | reverse complement strand
TGAATTTGCGCTTTTTGACCCGTTAAAAGAACAGTTACGCAAAACTAGGCGTTAATTGCCAGTCCGTAAAGAAGTTTTGCAGTAATTGTAGGTTGACGCTAAACTCTATTTTATGGTTACAGAATGCGTCTACTAGGCGGAGCCTAAAAACTAGACAAAGCAATCCCGTACAACCTTAATAGCGTAGAGTATTAATTTTTAGATAAATCTTAAAGTAAAAAAAACAAACCAACACTCCTAGTAAAATTAATGTAAGCCCTGCTATGTAGTCTAGAAATTGTGTTTTTTCTCCGGATCTTTTAGAAATTGGCTTAGCTATCAAAAAATAAACACCCAAACTAGCTGAATATATAAAAAGAACACGAATGCTAACTTTAATAAGTTGATTGTCAGCCAAAACGAAAGATCTAAAACCCAAAACACTTAAAGATCCAATTATCAAACCCAGTATGATATAAAACAATGGATGATCGTATTTGATAAATTCATGTTTTTCTTTAATACAAGTTGTTTTATCTAATTTTGCTAACAACTCATTTTTAAATCCTGAGAAATTATCTAAAGCAGTGATAAAAACACTTTTCCTTTCTTTCAGCCAAATATAGATTTCTCTGATTGTTTTTTGTGATGTCCATTTTATTTCCACATGATTAATGTCGGATAGAGAATATTTTTCAGAAAGCGATTTTGTTATTTTTTCTAGCTGATTATTATTTAATCTGATTGTTGTTTGAAGTAGCTTGCTAAAGAATTTGAAAGAGAAAATTCCGATCAAAAAAAGACCAACAGCTGCTGCTAAATAAACATATAAAGATAAAGGAAATTCAAACATCATTGATCCTAAAAAAAGACCAATGATTAAGGTTAGTGAGAATGTAAAGTAAGCCTTTTTTCTACGTGCAATTTCAGTTTGTGAGATTCCATATTCCATAACCTTATATCAAAAATAACTATTTCAATTTATGTACAAATTCCTGAAGTGCATTACTATAGTTTTTGGCTTTAACATCTTTTCCTCTGATAGCTAAAGTAGCAATTGGTTTTTTGCCAGTTTCGGCTTGCAGGTCAGCAAAGACGCCTTCGCTATTAATGCCACCCATAGTGCAGAAAAAAGCTACTTTTTTTAGCCCTTTTACATTTTGTTGAATATAGGTGCGAATAGCTGGGGTAGCGTTAACCCAAATAGGTGTTCCAATAATTACCCGATCATATTTACTAGGATCGTATTTTGGGGTTTTAATGGCAGTAATTTTTTTGCCCATACCGTCCCCACCAGCTAAAAACCATCTAACAGGTCCCCGTCTATTTTTAGTATCATAGACAATTTCAAGATCAGCTTTTAAATTTTTGGCAAGTTCTTTAGCAATTTTGGCAGTATTGCCAGTGCGAGAATAATAAACGATTAAAGTTTTCATAGTTTTTTTTAAATTAAATTAATAACGTTTTTTTATAAATCTAGCAGGAATTCCACCGACAATAGAATATGGTTCAACATCTTTGGTAACCACTGCACCTGCAGCTATGACCGATCCTTGACCAACGGTTACTCCAGATAAAATAGTTGCTCGGGCTCCGATCCAAACATCATCCTGGATTGTAATTGGTTTACTTACGATACCTTGTTCTCTGATAAGGAGTTTAGAATTTTTAAAATTATGATTGGTGGTAAGAAGAGCAGTGCCATAGCCTAAAAGAACATTATTTCCTATGACAATTGGAGCCATCGATTCAAAATAGCATTGGCTATTAATAAATACATTATCACCCACAGACACATTATGTTTAACAGTAAAGGTACAGTTTTTATTTAAACGCAAAGAACGTCTACTGCCTGTCAGCCCAGAAAGTGTTCCTCGAATATCTGAAGTAAAAGCGCAATACCAATCAAACAATTTAGCTAATAACATGACATTATTTTCTCATATTTCTCTTATTTATTAAAAATCATTTTTTATCTTTCCAGTTCCACCATTTTAGTTTTTCTAAATTACGCCCGCCATTTGCAAAATAGATGGCACAACGAAACACATACAGTAAACATCTATCCTGAGTAAAGCCGACCTTTGTATTACAAGCCTGGTACAGTTTTTCTGGTTTTTTGCCTTTTAAATCAGCGATTGTTTTAATGTCAATCCCATTAAGATCCTTGGCAATCGAGGGACCAACTCCGGGAATGCCAGTCAAGCTACAAAAGTCATGAGTTTTTTGTTTCATAATCTAAGTCATATGTTTACAATAGGAAAAGACCTTATTTTGTTTATTATAAAACCATGAATCAAAAAGTTGACGCCTATATTGAAAAACAAAAAACTCCCCAGAAAGAAATTTGTCAAACAATAAGACAAATAATTTTTGACACCTTTCCGGACATGCAGGAAGAAATGAAATGGGGAGTGCCAGCTTATGGAAATGGACAGTATTACATTGTTGCTTTAAAAGATCATGTTAACTTGGGTTTTTCGTTAAAAGGTTTGATAAATGAAGATATGGCTTTATTTGATGGAGGAGGAAAAACCATGAAACATATTACAATTAGTTCTATAAAAAATATTGATAAAAAGAGAATTATTAACCTTCTAAAATTGGTGGAAGAAAGATCAAAAGCTTAGGCTTTGCAGTAAGTATTACCTTTATTGTATCTGATACTATAAAAATCAAGCTCCAAGCATAAAATAACACCCATGTAAAATAGGTGTTATTTTTATAGAGACATTTTAGATCTTTAGTTGTCCTCACCCATTTGTTCAAGTTGTTGTCTTTGTTCGGGGGTTAGATTCCCATTCATAGCATCATCCACATCAATAAAGCTAATATTGCTAGGTGGAGTAAAAGTACTAGGTGAGATTACGGTGGGCATACAGTTGACATTCTCATTGAGCTGATTAGGATCAATATTACCAAATGGAGTATTGTCATCCTCGCTACCTTCAGCTGGCTCGAAACACATTTTAATGCCGCTGGTATCTCCTTCTTTCCAGCTCCACATACAGTTGTCTGTCAAGAGTACATTAGCCTTTTGACCATTCATGGTCATAATGCCAGCATATTGATTTCCCTGGATAATACCATCAACTTGACCCTGACCATCATCAGTGTCAACAGAACTACTACATTTGATTGGTACACCTAGTTCCATGGCGGCTTTTAATGAGCCAGAAAAAGGATTGCCTTTACCAGCTTGATTGCCAGCACCAGCCTGGTTACCATTATTTCCTTGTTTACCAGCACCGGGTAGGCTACAGCTAGCCAAAAGAACCGCTCCTACTAAAAGTATGAAATAACGTTTCAAAACACTCACCCCCTTTCTTTAATTTTGAATTTATATTTTATCCATCATAACAAACTTCTTTCCTAGTGCGCAAAGTAATAGGTTTCCCATAATTTTGTATTAAGTTCGAGAAATTGTTTTGTTTTGGGATCATAGCCATACATAGTGTGACAATCTAAATGGTTGTATTCACAAGCCGAACGGATTAAGCTGAAAAGCTCCTGATAACGGCAGCCGCTGGTTTTATAAGGAGTTTGATCTTCACATTTTAAGTTTATATTTTGATGTTGAATAATACTGAGAATATTTTGGTAAGCCAAATAGGGGTTTTGGTAAAAATCTTCTCCAATCCATTGCCGATAACGCCACCTAACTGGTACAGCTAAATTTTGATAGTTTGGCAATAAAACTAGAAGATGATGTAATGGTAACAACACTAATATTACAGTTAAAAATAAAGATTTTGGCTTGATATGATCATAGGCCCATAAACCAATCCAGTAGATTAGGTATAAAGAAAATAGAAAGATAGTTGATCGGCGTAAACCTTGAGTTTCTGGATAAGCAGTCATGGAAATTACCGAGTAAATATTGAGAAGACAGCCGAGAGAGATTATGGCCAATAGCAAAGTAAGACCAGCTTGTGACTTTTTACGATATATAAAATACATGGCAGCCAGTAATGCTAAGCCAGGAAAGGTGAGGGAAAAATCTGGATACTGAAGATTAAAATTATAACTATTGCCATTAATAAACATATCCCTTAAGACCTGATTAAAATTGCTTATAAGGAGAGTGGGGGCAAAGGATTTGTCGACCTGAGTAAACACAGCATTGCGTTTAAGCTCCAATGTTAAAAGATCTGACCAGGGAACAAACAGTCCTAAAACAAAAAACAACAAGCTAAACCCAAATCCCAAGCACAGTAAAGATTTAAGCAAATCTAGTTTGCTAGCTTTTCTCCAGGAAATAAGTAGTAATGCTGGTAGATAAAAAATAGTTGATAGATAAATTCTGGGATAGAGATTCAGCAAAAAGCCAAGTAAAACATAAGCAAACGCTTTAAGGTATCCAGATTTAATAGCGGGTAATGTTAATGCTAAGTAAAGTAAAGGGGAAATTAAAATAAGATCAATACCATAGTGAGTTAAAAACGTATTGAAATAAAGCATGGTGGGAGACAAACAGTAAGCAGTTAGAGCTAAAAACAAAGACCACGGTTTGAGATATTTTTTTAAAATAAAAAACAAGGCATAGTTAGAACATAGGGCAAAAATAAGCTTAACAATTTTAGGATTATAAAAACTGAACCCAAAAATAGTGTTAAAAAGATGGTAAATAAGATAAAAGCCTAAATGGCCGGAGAGATAATCATATACTTGACCATGCTTGAACCAATAGACATTGCGGATGGCCTCAGCTAATTCTTCATATCGAACCTGATGATAGGAGTTAAGAGTGTAAGCAAGCTGAATTAACCATAAAAGCAAGGGGATAGCATAAGGCCAATACGTTTTGAAAATAGTAGATAATCGTTGCCGCATGAATTAGTTATTTCAATTTTACGTACAGGAAACATAAAAGACAAATCATTGACTTTACTACTTATTTTTGCTTATATATAAATATATTATTAATTTTTTAAAATCTATGAAAATTAGAAAAAATTGCACTTCCCAAGCTGGGATAGCACCAGTTTTGATTATTATTCTCATTTTAGTATTACTGGTTGGAGCTGATTTTACCTATGCTGGAATTTTAAGTAAATGTGGTGATCAAGCAATTAATGAATGTCTGGGTTTGAGTGAAACGCAAGAACAAGTTGAGCCAGAAGGTGAGGTGGTGGTTGCTACCGGCAGTTTTGCCTATAAAAAATATAGTGTCAGCATATCTATGAATATTCCTCTGGAAGGTGGGGTTGTAATAGGAAATTTTAGTGGAGATTGTGATGGCCAAATTAGTGGTAGTTACAAAGGCGGTGATGGTGGCACAATTAGTGGTAATGTAACAGGTAGCTGTGCACCTTTACTAGTACCCATTCCAGCTAAAGGTACTTTTACGGGTGTAGTTTGGCAGGAGCAAAAAACAGTACCACTTACCGCTACTGGTGGAGCAGCTGGTTTTTCGGGAAGTGGCTCACTGACACTAAGCTACTAAATTTCTTCCCTTACACAATTAGTTGACTTTTTGATTTCATAATGGTAAATATATTTTACATTTAGTAAATTATATTTACCATTATGACTATCTTAAAATACAAAACTATTAAAATTACCCTCTTTGCTTTTTTGGTGGTTAGTGTGGCGGTAGCAATTTGGCAAAACATGCCATTTTTAATCTTTTTAGAGCTAGGTTTTTATATGGCTCTGATTTCTCTTTTAAAAACCAGTGTTAGAGGAATTTTGCTTGATGAACGGCAACAGCAAGTGCGAGAAAAAGCTGCTCAAAGCTCGTTCCAAATTCTCCTACCATTACTATTTTTAACTAGCATAGCTTTGATTACAGGTGGTCGTAGGGAAGATTTTTACTTTATTAAAGGGTTGGGTATTATTTTGGGTTATATAACACTGTTGGGTTTAGCTATTTACGGGTTGATTTATTGGTATTTTGACAAAAAGACAGGAGGCCGCTCATGATTAAAAATCATATTAAAGTTTTACGAGCCCAGCGTGACATGACTCAAGAACAGCTAGCTGAAGCTGTAGGAGCAACCCGTCAAACGATCCTAGCTATCGAAAAAAATAAATACTACCCAACGCTGAAACTGGCTTTTGCTATTGCTCAAGCTTTTGGAGTTGGAATTGAACGGGTTTTTTATGAAAATCAAAAAGGAGAAGCTTATGAAAAATAACTACTTACTTGGCTTTGCCAAAGATAGGCTGCAGCAGTGGTTTTTGTATTGGCTAGTTTTGGGAGGTGGCTTTATTATTCTATTGTTTTTAATTACCAGTACTTGGATTGGGGTGGATGTGCGAGGTCGTTGTCAAACTGCTCAGGGTCGCTATAAAGGTGATTGCGTGGAAGCCTTGATTCAAGTTATTGATAATAATGCTAATAGTTTTCGGGATCGTAACTATGCTATTTGGGCTTTGGGGCAAATCGGTGATCCCCGAGCCAAGACAATCCTAGAAAAGTACTATACCGGCAAGATTCCACCTCGTGAACCGTATGATGCGGGATTGAGTCAATATGAAATGGAGAAAGCCTTAAAACTAGTTAAGGGTGGAACTAATGTAACCCACCTTGTTTGGAATCCAAACCGGCTTTGAAAAAACTTTTAGTGTTGTGGTTAAATAGAAAATATGAAAATTGTAATAGTCTATGATTCTAAATTTGGCAACACTCAAAAAGTAGCTGAAAATATAGCTAAAAGTTTTGGCGGTAAACACAAGGTGAACGTGTTGGCAGCTAGTAAATCAAGCAGGAAAGATTTAAATAAAATAGATTTGCTCATAGTTGGCTCGCCAACTTATGGTGGACGACCAACTTTGGCTGTTCAAGCTTTTTTGGATCAAATTCCGGCTCAGAGTTTGAAAAACATTAAAGTGGCTGCTTTTGATACTAGGATGCTGGCTCAAGATCAAAGTGCATTTTTGAAAACTGTAATGAAAATTATTGGTTATGCTGCTCCTAAAATACTAAAAACTTTAGTTCAAAAAGGTGGTCAGGCGATAGTTCCTGCTGAAGGTTTTATCGTGACTAGTAAGGAAGGACCTTTGCAAAAGGGTGAATTAGAAAAAGCTAGTAAATGGCTTATAAAGCTAGGGTAAACCTGGCACAGCTTCCATAACAAAATCACCAAGCTCCTTTTGTTGCTGGGCTGAAACTACGGGTAAAGTTCCGGAGATAATGAGAAATATAGTTACTACTCCGATAGCAGCTAGAAAAAACAAAATAGTTAGTATATTAATCCCAAGCGCTATAGTTTTATAAAAAAAAGAACCAGAGTTTTTAGAAACTTCTGGTTCAGAGTTATCGTTTTCAAAACTTTCAGAATCTAGATGTCTTTTAGGAATTACCTGTTCAATAGAGTTAAAGGTTCCTGTTTGATTAGAAGTCTTTATTGGGGTGAGAGGCGGAGCATCTACTTGATCTTGAGAAGCTTGATTGTACCAATGTTCAGCTTCGCTTATTTGTTCCTTGCTCCAATTCATTTGTGCCAACTGAGGTTTGATAGTATCAAAGGGAATTTCAGCTTTAAAACATCGTTGCAAATACTGGATAAGTGAAGGAGGCAACATATCTAGAGTATATATAAAAACCGAAGAGAAGCAAATTACTTGATTAGCTTATCGTAGCGTTGATTATAAGTATCAATCTTTTGTTCAAGTTGTTCCAGGTTTTGATTGACTGTTTCAATATCATGACGAGCGGTGGGAGAAAATAAAATATTGCCGCGTTGACTGGACCAGAAATAAACCAATAGAGCAATAACTACAGCTGCAACTAAAAGTGAAATAAAGTTCATAGCTAGCTAAGATAAAAAATTGTGTATATACTAATACTACCTTATCTATGAATAAAAATCATTGTACGGTCCCATCTCAGGTAATTGGTGAAATTATTGGTCTTATCTTGGCTTTGGGATTTAGTATCTATCTGGCTCCAACTTTACCTTTTGTGACCAGTACTTACCAGTTGTGGTTACCAATTGGTATTGCTTCAGCCATTATCTCAGCAGTAAGTCGAATTGTAGGTCACGTTATGTATATTTGGCCGGTCAAACCACTAAGTCAAATCATTGCCCACGCTGTTACCTTGTATTCAATCTGGCAACTGAAAACCATTTTCCCGTTTGATTTTGGTCTAGTTGGTTATGATCAGCTAAACAGTATTTTGCAATTTACACTTCTAGTTGCCTTATTTGGAACTGCAGTTGCAGCTCTAGTTAATTTCATCAAACTTATTACTCTTCATAAATAATAATTTTATGTCAAAGCTGACGGCTTTTTTAGATTTGACGCGGGCTCATTTTATTCCAGCTTGGATTTTAATTTTTACGGCGGGATTTGCTACTGGGACAGTTTACTATGGCGGATTTTCACTTATTTTACTTCTAAAAGTGATACTGATTGGAGCTTTTGGTTTTGAAGCTGGAATGGTGCTGAATGACTGGGTAGACCGAGACCTTGATAAAAAAGAGCAGGATCATGGTTTGACTAAATATTTTCGGTTCTTTAAGACCAGGCCTTTGGTTTTAGGCACTCTTAGTCCTAGACAAGCCTTAGCTACAGCTATTGCTTTAGCATCTATAGCCGTAGGGCTAATAATTACATTACCTAGTCCTCATTGTTGGTATGTACTGGTAGTGATGTTGTATTCATATATAGTTGAGTATTTTTATCAAATTAAAAAACGTAAGCAGCAATGCCCGTACTCCCAGCTGATAGGTCGGACTGATTTTGCTTTATTTCCTGTTGCTGGTTATTTAGTGATAGGTCACCCTGATTTTTTAGCTTTAATGTACTTTTTATTTTTTTACGCCTTGGCCGAAGCTCATTTAGGTATTAATGATTTAGCTGACCTAATTAATGATAAAGCGAAAAAATTGGTAACTATTCCAAGGTTATATGGCAGCAAAGGAACAGTGTATTGGATCGGAGGATTTTTGTTTGTGCATATAGTACTCTCAGTGATATTTATTTTTAATTTTCAGTCCAAGGCTTTGCCAGGCTTTTTGCTAAGCTATGCGTTACTTATTCTAGTTGGATATAAAATTGCAAACAGTCCAAAACCAAAAACAGCTTTGCAATTTTTGCCGCTTGTACATGGAGCTATGGCTTTACAAGCTATAGCTTTGATATTAAGTGCTTGGTTTTAATCTTCTTTTGATTGTGGAGCGAGTTTTGCTATGCTAGGGGCATGGTGAAATCTTCATCTAGTCGGCAGAATAATTTTGACCTACTGCGTTTACTAGGAGCTCTATTGGTTATTTTTTCTCACTCTTACGCGATATCTGGCTACGGCGAACCAAAGCTCTTTTTTTATCCCAGAGAAACCTATGGCTGGCTGGGGGTAATTATTTTTTTTACGATTAGCGGCTATTTAATTACAGGTAGCTGGATGAGACGCCAGCATGTGGGATCATACCTTAAAGCTCGGGCTTTACGAATTTTTCCGGCTCTTATTCTAGTAGTAAGTTTAAGCATTTTTATACTTGGACCATTGGTAACTACTAGATCATTAACCAACTATTTTACAGATAATAAAACCTATCAATATTTTGGTACAGTATTTTTATACTTAGATAATAATTTGCCTTTACCGGGAGTGTTTGAACATAATCCCATTCCAGTTGTAAATGGCTCGCTCTGGACTTTACAGTATGAATTTAGCTTATATCTAGTTATCTTAGGTTTAGGCTCACTTTTAAGAGCTAAACTACGTTACCTCCTGCCAGTTCTTATTCTCCTGATGCTGCCGTGGTATGGCACGTACCGGGCTGGAGAACACTATCTGGGTAATATGAACGGTTTCCGCATTTTGGAGTTTAGCAGCTATTTTCTGTTAGGAGCATGTCTGTTTTTATACAAAAAGTGGATTCCTTTAAAACCTACTTTGGTTGGATTAGCTGTAGCTTTATGGACTGTTATAACTTTAGCTGGTAAATCACCGCCTTGGCTGCTACTGCCAACCTTGGCCTACCTAATTATTTTTGTAGCGCTATATCAGGGTTTGGCTTTTATGCACCAAGCTATTAAGCTGGAACGGATTGGCGATATTTCTTACGGGCTCTATATTTTTGCTTTTCCGATCCAGGGTTTGGTGGTTTGGGCTCTACATGGTCAGGCGACTCCTTGGCAAACTACGCTTCTAGCTTTGCCCTTGATTGTTTCTTTAGCCGCCGCTAGTTGGCATTTTTTAGAAAAAAAAGCCCTAGCTTTAAAATAAGTATTGCTTCTCCTTGCTAGGCCGAGGATTTACTGTTATAACAGTATCCTGTGAAAGACACGCTTAAACTCGCTGATTTTGGTAAAACCCTAGCTCTTGTTTTTTTCTTTTTGTCGTTGTGTTGGCAGGGTAAAGAACCTGATTTTTTAGCTTTAGCTTTCCGGCTCTTGGCCTTTCTGTTTGCCGCTTTAGCTTTTTTGTACCCCTCATCTTTGGATGAGTTTTACCAGCTTTGGATGAAACTGGGGGAATTTTTAGGTCACTATGTGAGTCTTGTTTTACTCTTTATCATATATTTTATCTTTATCACCCCCTATTCACTACTGATCAAACTATTTAAAAACGATTTGCTGGATAAAGCTATTGATTCCAAATGTGACAGCTACTGGTTAGATTTTAGTCCCAAAAAGGTAAGTAAAAACGATTTTGAAAAACAGTTTTAATATGACCTATATTTTAGGAATTTCTGCTTTTTACCATGATAGTGCAGCCTGTCTGGTTCGAGATGGTGAAATACTAGCTGCTGCCCAGGAAGAACGCTTTAGCCGTAAAAAAGGTGATGAAGCATTCCCAGCTCAAGCTATTAAATCTTGTTTGCAACTAGCTCAAATTGAGGCTCAAGATTTGGACTTTATTGTTTTTTATGACAAGCCGTTGGTTAAATTTGAACGGATTCTAACTACCTATGCTGACACAGTGCCTCAAGGTTTTGCTTCTTTTGCCAAAGCTATTCCCTTGTGGTTGCGGGAGAAGCTGTGGATTAAATCGACTATTGCTAGAGAATTAGAAATCAGTAATGTTCCGATTCTGTTTACCCAACATCATCAGGCGCATGCGGCTTCAGCCTTTTACCCATCACCTTTTGCTAAAGCTGCCATTATAACCACAGATGGAGTAGGCGAATGGACGACTTCCAGTATTGGTTACGGCGAAGGTAATAATATTAATCTTTTGAAAGAACAGCGCTTTCCGCACTCTTTGGGCCTGCTGTATTCAGCTATGACTTACTACACGGGTTTCAAGGTCAATTCAGGTGAATATAAAGTGATGGGTTTAGCACCATATGGCCAACCCAAGTATGTGCAAACAATTCTGGATGAACTAGTTGACCTCAAAGCTGATGGCTCGTTTCATTTGAACCTCAGGTACTTTAATTACCTGTCAGGGTTAACGATGACTAGTCATGCCTTTGACAAACTCTTTGGTGGTCCAGCTCGAAAGAGTGAAACTAAACTGACGCAAAAAGATATGGACCTGGCCCGGTCGGTCCAGGAAGTAGCTGAAGAAATTATGCTGCGCCAGGCCCGCTACGCTAAGACTCAAACTAAAGCTAAAAACCTGTGTCTGGCTGGAGGAGTGGCTCTAAACTGTGTAGCGAATGGGCGGATTTTACGGGAGAAAATTTTTGATGATATTTGGATTCAGCCGGCAGCTGGGGATGCTGGTGGAGCTTTAGGAGCAGCCCTGTCAGTTTGGTATCAGTATTTAGGAGAAAATCGAAAAGTTGTCAAAAACCAAGATAGCCAAAAAGCCTCGCTTTTAGGGCCTTCATTTAGTAATGCCTACATCGCCAGGTTCTTAGATAAAAATAGGATCAAGCATCAGTTTTATGAAGACCGACAAAAACTTACGGATACCATTGCCCAGCTTTTAGCTAAAGAAAAAGTAATCGGCTTTTTCCAGGGACGGATGGAGTTTGGGCCCAGAGCTTTAGGGGCCCGCAGTATTTTAGGTGATGCCCGGTCTAAAACCATGCAGTCGGTTATGAATCTAAAAATCAAATTCCGGGAGTCATTCCGGCCTTTTGCGCCGGTAGTTTTAGAAGAAGACATTAGTAAGTATTTTGAGCTAGACCGAAAGTCACCCTACATGCTGCTTGTTGCTCAAGTTAATAAAAACCACTGTAAAATAATGAGTGCTAAGCAGGAAAAACTGTGGGGTATAGATAAACTCAATGTGCCTCGGTCTGATATTCCGGCTATTACTCACATTGACTACTCAGCCCGGGTCCAGAGCGTCAACCAAAGCGAAAACCCGTACTACTACGATGTGTTGAAGGCGTTTAAAAAGCTGACTGGCTATGGGGTTTTGGTCAATACCTCTTTCAATGTCAGAGGTGAGCCTATTGTCTGTACGCCCCAAGATGCTTACCGCTGCTTTATGAGGACTGATATTGACTATTTGGTTTTAGAAAACTTTTTACTAGACAAAAAAGACATGAAGCCTTTAAAAGATGATACTAATTGGCGACAGGAGTTTACTTTGGATTAATATTTGCTTTATAGTAAATCATATATGAGCTCACTAGGACTACTCAAAGAAGTTGTAGAATTTTTATGGCAGCGCAAGCTGTTTTGGCTAGCACCAATTATGCTAGTTTTGCTGCTGATAGGTGTTTTACTTGTGGTCAGTTCTGGTTCGGCTCTGGCGCCGTTTATTTATACCTTATTCTAGAGCGGCACTATCAGTAGCTTCCAACTCGGTTTTAATAAAGCTGTGTATCTTCTGCCATTTATCAATGCCATCTTTTGGCATCAAAATCGATTGACCGTCATTGCTGACACCAAACGTCAAGACATTATCAGTAGTTAAAGCAACAGTTTTAAGTTGATACTCTCCTAGATTGGGTTGCTTTTTGACTAGGGCTAGCACATCTTTCAGACTAATATCAGTAGTCACAAAATCAAAAAACTGGGAAATCAGTTGGGGGATTTTGGGAATAGCATAGAGACTGAGGGCTTTATCTTTGACTGCTTGTAAAACTGCCTGCTGGCGCAATGCCCGGCTAAAATCGCCGCCATTGGTAGGTGAGTGGCGGGAGCGAGCATATTTTAGAGCCGTATTACCATCCATGTTTTGCCAGCCTTGCTCAAAATGAAGATTTTCAAAACGGCAGCTAAAAGATTGCTCAACCAATTCTCCAGATAACGTTGCTTCAATTTGGGCTACTTCCTCTTCAGACTTACCGCATAAATCATCTTTTTTATCAGGCAGCGGATAGTAAGGATCATCAAAAGCAAATGGTACATAGACACCAACTCCGCCCAAGGTATTGATAATCGTTTCAAAGCCAGAAAAATCCACTCCGACTGTGTAATTAATAGGAAGGCCAGTAACTTGGGTGATTACAGTTTTAGCAAGGTTAAAGCCGCCATCAGTGCCCGAATACTCCTTGGGTTTTTGAGGATATCCTTTATCATCTAGACCAATAGCGTAGGCAGCATTAATCTTGCTATAGTAAGGGTCTTTGGCTATAGGCAAATTGACCCAAAGGTCTCGAGGAATGGAAATTAACGTAATCTGTTTTTGCCTAAAATTAATGCTAGCTATCATAATCGTGTCTGAAAGATAACCACCATCATGGTTTGGCCCACCGTAACCTAAGAGCAAAATCTGCTGTGGAGCCAGGGGATCTGGGGTGGGAGTGGGCTTTGGAGTAACTTGAGCTTTGTCAAAAACTTGATTATTAAAAGTAGTGAGGTTGTTAGTTTTGGTTTGAACTAAAGTAAAAATAATAGCCCCAGTTAGTAAAAAAATAGCTAAAGCCGTAGCAATGATAATGATTTGTTTTTTGATCATAGGTAGAGAATGGTCAATTGTAGCAAATTTTAGAAAATCTGTTTACTTGCTACAATATACTTGTTATTAATTTTTAAAAAACCTATGAATACTTGTCAAAGTTGTGGTATGCCCACAGATGCCAAAACTGTTTCCAAATTTGATGAGCGTTATTGTATTTATTGCCAGGATCAAGAAACGGGTAAACTTAAAAGTTATGAAGAAGTGCGGACTGGCAGTATTGGCGCAGCTATAAAATTTATGGGTAAAAGCAAGGAAGAAGCTGAAACTATGGTTGATACTATGTTACCTGCTTTACCAAGATGGCAAGAGGAGAATAAAGCTTAAATATGTCAGACGCTGCTTTGATTTTGATTGACTTTCAGGAACAATGGCTTGATCCCAAGTCTGATTACTTCGTGGGTGATATAGCTAAAATATTAGAGAAAGTAAATCGACTTATTCAGTTTGCTCGTAAACAGGGTTTAAAAATCATTTTTACTAGACATATTGAACAAGATTCAAAAACAGACTTTGCTCCTAATTCTAAAGGAGTAGAGATAATTTCATTACTACACAAAGACAAAAAGGATACTTTAATTACCAAGTATCGCATTAACCCTTTTTATCAAACCAAGCTTGAACAAGAATTGGTAGGAGTTACTAAAGTTGTGGTGGCAGGAATTTTAACTAATCTTTGTGTTCGTAGTTTTGTAGAAGCAGCTTATGATCGAGATTTTGCTATTACTGTTATTGCTGATTGTTGCGTAGCATTTGATCAAAAAACTCAAGACTTTACGATCCAAGATCTAAAAAATACTAGGGAAGAAATTCAGTTTATGGATTTAGAAGAATACTATGCTCGTTGATTCATATCAAATTACGGTTTATATTATTCCCGAAAAAGCTAAAGTTTTAATTGACGCAATTAAACAAGTTACTGAACTTAACTACGGCAATTACCATGGGGTTTATTTCCAATCTCCGGCTGGAGAGGAATTTTACCAGCTCAAACCTGAAGCTGAGCCAAACCAAAACATTGATCCCGAAAAAATCTATAGCTCTAAAACAGTCAAATTAGAATTTTCAATTCCCAAAGATGAACAACTCTTGCAGAAAATAATTGCAGCTATTTGGCAGGTACATCCTTGGAAAGAGCCGGTAATTCGAGTAGTTGAAGGATTAGAAAGCAGGAAAGACTAGCTTGTTTGCCAAGCTTTAAGCATCTCTTTAGCATCTTTTGCTGATAGAACTCGGGCCACCAATCCCATTTGGACCATAACCCAATCACCAACTTGTACTTTTTCCTCAGTCAGCAAGGCTTTACGAGTTTGGTCAGGATATTTGACCAAAACTTCACGACCGTTGATTTTAGTAATTTTGCCAGGGATAGCTAAACACATAAAACTAAAGTTTAAATTAGTAATTTACAAATTATGCTTATTAAACCATAATTATAAATAGTTATGAATGATCAACTGCCCAAAACTTCCAAAAAAAAGTTAGTGGTTGGCTGGTTCTCCTTTACCTGCTGCGAAGGTTGCCTAATCCTTTTTACTGAACTACTCAATGATCTTTATGATGACTGGAGCAAGTTGGTTGAGTTTCGTCACTTGAAAGCTCTTAAAATGAAAAATGAGCTGCGGGATTTAGACGTAGCTTTTGTGGAAGGAGCTATTTCTTCTGATTCTCAAGTCGAAGAAGTTAAAAAAATTAGAGCCAATTCCAAATATGTAGTAGCAATTGGTAGTTGTGCTTGTAATGGTCGGCCTTCAGCTTCCAGAAATGATTTTAAAGAAGAAGAACTGACATATCGGATTCAGTGGTACTACGAACATTTTCACTATGGTGATAAAGTCAAAAAACTCGAAGAAATCATTAAAGTTGACGACAAAGTTGACGGTTGTCCCATGAATGCTGCGGTTTTTAAACAAGCGGCTACTAAGTATTTGCAATTATTTAAATTAGTCTAAATTATGCACTCAGGTGATATTACTATTGATAGCATTACTAAAGTTGAAGGTAGCGCTGGTCTTGAGGTTAAAGTTGCTGATGGTCAAGTGACTGATCTGAGGTTTGTTATCCGTGATTACCGGCGTTTTTACACCCAAGCAGTTAAAGGCAAACCGCTTGTGAGTGTACCGGCTTTTTTGTCCCGGATTTGTGGTACCTGTTCTGTCTCTCATCTCTTTGCCTCACTAGAAGCTTGCGAAAAATCTCAAGGTATTCAAATTTCAGAACAAACTCGGATTTTACGCCAGCTAGCCTACGATGCTTTAATGATCCGCGATCATGCGTTGCACCTGTATTTTTTTGTACTGCCTGATGTTTTAGGAATTGATTCAATTTTGGATATTCCCGAAGATCCTGACAATTTTGGACACCAACTCCTACATGATTCATTTGATATTAAAAAACTGGGCACGGATATTTCCAATGCCATTATTGGGGCAGCCATTCATGCGCCATTGCCAACAGTAGGTGGTTTTTTGAAAAACCCTGATCCTAAAGTTTTCCCAGAGCTAGTCGACCGACTCGAAAAAATCCGGCCACAAGTTATTCGTGGCATTAAACTATTTTATGATTGGGATGCTTCTTTGATTAGAAATAGTGATTATATGTGTTTACGCAACCCCAATCGCTTTGATTTTTTGGAAGGGGAGATTGTCAATACAGATGGTCGCAAAGTTCCAGAATCTCAATTTCATGACTTCTTGCGCTCAGTCGTCATTCCTTATTCTCAATCCGAAGGCTACGTTTTTAGTGATACCCATGAAGACTATTTAGTTGGTTCACTAGCTCGAGTCAATATCAATTTAGATCAGCTCCATCCTCGAACTAAAGCAGATATTAGTGAGTATTTAGGCTTTTTCCCGTCTAATAATATTTATGATAATAACCTGGCTCAAGCAGTAGAAATTTTACACTGTGTAGATGAAGCCATTGATATTTTAAAAACTATCCAAATAAAAGATGAAAAACCAATAGCTTTTACGCCTAAAGCTGGGATTGGAGTGGGGGTAGTCGAAGCCCCACGAGGAATTTTGTATCACATGGTCAAAACAGATGATAAAGGAATCATCACTGACTGTGATGTGATCGTGCCGACCTCTCAAAACCAGATCAATATGGAAAATGACCTGAAAAAATACTTTAATGATAATATTGCTACTAAGTCTCAGGATGAGCTTAAATACGAAACAGAAAAAATTATCAGAGCTTACGATCCTTGTATGTCATGTGCTACCAACTTTTTAAAGATCAAGTGGATTGAGAAAAAAGGTAAAAAATAAGTTTCCCTATACATTTATTGTTATAATGCTGATATGAAAAGTGCAGTAATTCTTCATGGTTGCTGTGATGAGGCTGAATATTTCAGTAATCAATACCCTTCTTCATCAAATAGCCATTGGATACCTTGGTTGCAAAAACAACTTCTTATCAATGGTATTTTTACCCAAACTCCAGAAATGCCAGAACCTTATAAGCCAAGTTATGAAAAGTGGTGTCAGGTATTTGAAAAATTTGATATCAATGAAAAAACTATTTTAGTGGCTCATAGTTGTGGAGCTGGTTTTTTGCTTCGTTGGCTAAGTGAAAACCAAGCTTGCATTAATAAATTGATTTTAGTAGCTCCCTGGCTTGACCCCAAAAAAATAAAAGCTCCTTTTCTTACTTTTACTATTGATCCTAATTTAGAGAAAAGAGTTGTAGAGATGCACGTTTTTATTTCAGAAGATGAAACAGTTGACGGAGTTAGAGAGTCAGTAGAAACAATTAAAGCTATGTTTTCAAAAACTATTTTTCATCAATGTAAAGACAAGGGTCATTTTAGCTTCGAGGAAATGAAAACAGATATTTTTCCTGAACTGCTTGAGGTTGTTTTAAGCTAGAAGCTTTGCAACAAGCTTTTCTATTTTCTGATAATTTAGTTTTTGATTTATTGGTAAACCAATGATAAAAACCTGGCCAATTTTGCCCAATTTTTGTAAATACTTAAGCTGAAAACCAAGATCAAAATCGTGAGCCGTGAAACGGGGAGGCAATTGCAGTTTTTCCAAATCAGCTTGAGTTACGAGTTGAGGCTGCTTTAATCCTTCAATCACATCCATAATAACTATCTGTTTTTGGCTCACAAACGGTAAATCTTCATTGGGTTTAATAGTTACAAATTGTATTTTTGGGAAAATCTTTTTGAGTTTTTTAGCAGCAGTAAAAGCTAAGCTATCTGGTTCATAATCTTGGTTGCCAAAAAGGTAAATAATCATGCTTTATTTTACCAAGACAATGGCTTAGTATGTTGACTATGGATACTAAAGCCTTACAGCTTTGCGCTCACTTTGCCTTACAACCTAATCAACTGGGTTATTGTGGCCGAGACTGCGCCCCAGCTAAATTTCAAAAGTGTATGATTGCCGGTGATTGCAAAGGAGTAGAAACAGAGATTAAAAAGTTTATCGTCTTAAACCCTTACTTACAAACGATTGCAGAGGTGACTGGTTTAGACCCCTTTTCTTATCAAGTTATTGAGGCTTACTGGCTAGGCAATGATTTACTTAAAAAATTCAAACCCAAACATTATCAAATTTTGCTTAAATATCTGGCTAAGCAAGGTGTACCTGATTGGCTGCTCAAAGAAATCAGTAAAAAACAGCCCAAGGCTTTTATTCCCATCCATCTTTTTAACATTCTTCATGTGGGAGTAGGAAGAACCAGCGGCAGCGTGCCCTTTAATCTCAAATCAATCAATCAATGTATGATCCGGTGGGGAGTGGTTAGCGAAAAAGTAAAAGCGAAAAAGTTAAAACTAAAAGTTAAAACTCAAAGCTTAAGAAAGACTAGAAATAACTATCAACTAATTAGTAAAGCTGAAATAGTAGATTGGAATAAAAAACTAGTGTCTGATATACACACAGGGGATCAGGTAGCAGTGCATTGGGGTTGGGTAGCCAAAAAACTAAATAAACAAGAAATTGAAAATTTACAGCTGTGGACAGAGAAATTAGTAAAATCTATTTAAAATATTATGCTCAAAAAAACCTCAATCAAACTTGCTCTGCAAAAATTTTTCCCAGAACCATTAGCTTTGGTTGTTAGCAAAGAACCTAAGGGAAGAGTTAATTTTTGTCCTGTTGGCTATTTTTCAATTATTTCCCATGACCCAAAAATTTGGGTAGTTGGGCTTTATGAAAAACACTTCTCTAGCAAAGTAATTAAACAAAGCAAAGAATATGTTCTTTGCTTACCCTCGCTTGAACAAGCTAATGATGTTTTGTATTGTGGTTCAGTTCACGGTTGGAAAGTTGATAAAACTAAAGAAACTAAGTTTAAACTCCTACCAGCTAGTAAAATCAAAACACCTCTTATTGATGCGAGCATTGCTTGTTATGAGTGCAAGGTTGTAAAAACAGTCAAAATTGGAGATCACCTCGTATTTTTTGGGAAAATTGTCGCTGCCCACACGTCCAATAAAAACTGGCAAAAGAAACTTTATAATTTAGACAACAAAAACTTGGGATCTTTGAATTACATTTTGGAAAAAGCAACACCAATCAGTTATTTGCCAGAAGGGGAAGATTAGTTTTCCTCATCTCCGAAACAAACACTGCAATTCCCAAAACCATTAGTCCAGACTGAAGCCACAGTTCCCAGCTAAAATTGTGGGTAATAAAAATTGCTGACAGCACATTAGTTACCAAAGTAGAAGCTACTAAAACAGTAGTGACTAAAGTAGCTGGGGCATATTTTAAAGCTCGATACCAAGTCATCACATAAGCCAAAAGCGTTAGAGCAGTAGCGCCTAGCCAGAAGTATTGTGTACCAGTCAGGCTAAAAACTTGAGCTACACTTTGGGGATAAAAAATAAAAGAAAAGGCCAGTAAAATTAAGCTACCAAAACCCATTCGAGCTCCGGTCAATAAATCCGGATCAAGAGTTTTCAAAGCTTTTTTAGCTATGATATTTTCAACGGCCCAAAAAAGAGTAGCTGCTAAAATCATGAGCTCGCCGGTTGAAAAACTTAAACCGCTAAAACCACCGACTAATGCATTGCTGGCAAATAATAAAAAGATAGCTCCCAGCTGAAGATAAGAAATGTTTTCTTTTAAAAAACGCAAACCAAACAAAGCTACCCAAAGAACTAAAGTTTTATGAATTAAAGCCGCATTGATAGCCGGGATTTGTGATAGGCCGGTAAAGAACAGGTAAAAAGGAATGCTACCACCAATAATTCCAATTAAAACCAATTGTTTAATTTGTTGCTTGCTCAGTGATTTTAATTGACTGATTTTGCGGCTGAAAATCAAAAGCGCAATAATAACAAGGCCAACTCCAACATTTTTAGTAGCGGTAAAAACTAAAGGTGGAGTGATAGCACCCACGGCAAACTTATTAATAAAAATAGACACACCAGATACAAAAGCGGTAATAAAAGCTAGTTGAATTCCTTTATTCATAAAATAAACACCTCCCACCCATAAGTGGGAAGGGTAGCGAAATACCTTTATAAAACTTATTGATACTTAATAAATTCAGCTGATATATCTCTTTTTTCAGGTTCAGAGCTGACCAAAGGCTGCTCGGCAATTTGAGGAATTTGAGCCTCATATGAAGGTTGCTTAGTCTCTTCGTAAAAAACACCCAAACCGATTTTCTTTTCACCCCATTCCTGAGCTTTGGCAAAAGCAGCTTCTTTATCTGTTGAATCATAACTTTCGGGTAAATAATATGTATTTTCTTGATAAAAATTCAAAGGGAAAGCTTTGCTGTTAAACGTAATGCAAGGTTGCAAAATATCAACAATAGCAATGCCTCTATGGTTATTGGCTTTAATAATCAGCTCTGTCAGTTGCTGCAAATCATTACTAAAGCCTCGAGCCACAAAAGTAGCACCGGCGCCAATAGCCAAAATTAAGGGATTAAACGGCCAGTCTAAATTACCATCCGGAGTGGATTTAGACACAAAACCATGAGGTGAGGCGGGTGAAGTTTGGCCGGTAGTCAGGCCATAAATAGCATTGTCATGCAGAATGATCGTAATGTCATGGTTACGTCGGCAGACATGGATATAATGATCGCCACCTTCACCAAGACAGTCTCCATCACCACAAAAGGCAAACACATTCAGATCTTTATTGGCTAGTTTAATACCGGTAGCTAGAGGCACGCTGCGGCCATGTAAGCCTTCAAAACCAGTAATGTGGGTAAAGTTTAGGATATGGCCATGACAACCAATCCCAGCGGTTAAGGCCGTATTACTACTGTCCCAACCTTCTTTGGCAGCGGCAGCTTTAAAAGCAGCCATAATACCAAAGTTACCGCAGCCTGGGCAAAAATTGGGTTGGATAGGTGTGTTTAAGTCAGCTGGGTTCATACTATTTTTTCAAAACACTAGTAATTTTGGCAGCAATCTCTTCTGGATAAATGGGACGACCGTCGTATTTAAGCAAATGATCTAAAATCTCAATACCGGTTTTTTCTCGGATAATACTGGCCATTTGGGCCGAATAGTTACATTCGATATTGATGACATATTTAGCTTTGTCTAAATGACGTTTAACTGCTTCGGTTGGGAACGGACTGACCCAAGTCAGGTGCAAAAAGTTGACGTTAGGAAAATCTTTCAGAGTTTCTAAAATAGCTCCTTTATTACTACCCCAGGAAACTAGGGTAATGTCAGCTTCTTGTGGCCCATAAAGCTTAGGCTCTTCCATATCTTCTTTAATACAAGTCTGCAGCTTGGTCATACGCTTTTTCATTTGCGCATTGCGGTTATCAATTTCTTCATTGGAATAACCAATTTCATCATGCTCATCAGAATTGGCTAAATAGTAGTTACCAGTCCCAGCGGCGCTACGCAAAGAAATCCCATCATCAGAAAGGGCAAAGCGTTTGAAGTTTTCCATTTTTTCTCTAGTAAATTTGCCTCGATCTAGTTGCCAGGAGCTGTAATCAAAAGCCGGGTAGCTTTCGTCATTTTCGCAAATATGTTTATCAATGATTAAAATTACTGGGGTTTGGTATTTATCAGCTAGGTTAAAGGCTTTCATGGTGAGCTCAAAGGTTTCTTGACCATCACCAGCTGCTAAAACAATTCTGGGAAAATCGCCTTGATGAGCTGAGACAACCATTTTCAAATCACCTTGCTCAGTCCAAGTGGGAATACCGGTAGCCGGAGCGCCGCGCATACCCTCAACTATGACGACCGGAGTTTCTGATAACCCTGCCAAACCATAGGTTTCACTCATTAGACAAAAACCACCGCCAGAAGTTGCCACCATGGACCGAGCACCAGCATGAGCAGCACCTAAGGCCATATTGATAGCGGCAATTTCATCTTCAGGTTGTTTATAAATAAAGTCATACTTTTCTTGCAAGGGAGCTAGTGTGTGTAAAATATTAGAAGTTGGAGTCATGGGGTAAATAGCCGCAAACTGCAAGCCAGCAGCAATAGCTCCGAAAGCAGCGGTCTGATTGCCATTAACCACCATCAGTTTTTCTTGGCTTGCTCTAGGTTCCAAAACCTTACCACAACAATTTTTATATTCTTTGGCTGCGTAGTCGTAACCTTGCTCAACCCCTTTGTGATTAAGTTCAATGACTTCAGCTTTTTTATGACCAAATTCCTCAGTGATCAAATCTTTTAAATGTTTGAGGTCACCGCCCATCAAGGCTAAGCTAGCGCCTAAAGCCACAGTATTGCTCATAATTTCCGGACCACCCAGGTCTTTAACAATCTGAGATAAAGGAACTGGGCATAGCTTAACCGAGCTTTTAACTTTGCTGGTATCAAGGTTTTTATCTTTATCAAATAGCAAAATGGCATCATCGGTTAGTTCTTCAAAATGAAAATCAATCGTATCTTGGTTTAAAGCAACCAATAAATTAGTAGGCTGAAAAGCGGAAGTGACTTTTTCCGGGGAAATGGAAACCTGCATGACATTGTGACCACCGCGAACCAAAGAAGGATATTCGGT
>JAAZOH010000023.1 GCA_012797845.1 Candidatus Beckwithbacteria bacterium | reverse complement strand
TTTTTGGGCTGATGGCTACTTTGCTGAAACCATAGGTAAAACCAATTACTTACAAATAAAAAAGTACATTAAAGACAATAAAGAAATTATGCCAGAGAAGGATTAAAACCACGGTCTTTAGACCGTGTGTAGTTTATTTGAGTTCAAAACTCATGGTTTTGTCTTCTAGACTGAGTGATTTAGTGCTGCTGATAATTTTATGCAGATCAGTAAAAAAAGTCTGAAACAGAGCTAATGAGTTGGGAACTTGATCTGGAGTTTTGAGGACAAGAGTAATCAGATTTTGACTGGTATAATTATTCATTTTGTATATTATAGCAAATGATTAGTTGGCTTTTGGTAATTCCTTTTTCTTTCATTTTGCGCTAAAATAATTGGTTCAAATCTAGGAAATACTTTATTTACTTATGCCCTCTGATCAAATCACCGTTAAAGGCGCCCGGGAACATAATCTCAAAAATATTGATGTGACTATTCCCAAAAATAAACTGGTAGTTTTGACCGGCATTTCCGGCAGTGGCAAATCTTCGTTTGCGTTTGATACCTTGTATGCCGAAGGACAGCGGCGCTATGTCGAGTCTTTATCTTCCTATGCCAGGCAGTTTTTGGGTATTATGAAAAAGCCTGATGTCGAGCTGATTGAGGGTTTGTCGCCAGCTATTTCCATTGACCAGAAATCAGTATCTCATAATCCGCGCTCAACTGTGGGAACCATCACGGAAATTTATGACTATTTCAGATTGCTCTTTGCCCGGATTGGACATCCTCACTGTCCTCACTGTGGAGTGGAGATTGCCCAGCAGTCAGTGGATCAGATTTTTGACAAAATCATTACCTTGGCAAAAGATAAAATGGCAGATCCGATGATTAAAAAGACCGGTTTGCGTTTAATGTTGCTCTCTCCAGTTATTCAAGGCCGTAAGGGTGAGTTTTCCAACTTGCTTGACTCCCTGCGGCAAAAAGGCTTTCAGCGGGTGCGAGTGGATGGCCATATTTTAGAGCTGGATGAAGAAATTAATCTTATTAAAACTAATAAACACAATATTGATGTGGTTGTTGATCGTTTGGTTTTAGTGGCTGATGATATCGACAATCCCAAAGAAATGAGAACTAGGTTAGTAGAATCATTGGAAACCGCTTTAAAACTGTCTGATGGTTTGGCGGTAATGAGCATAATTTCTGATGAAAGTTTTGATTTTCCTGCCAAGCCAAAGCTTTTTGAAGATCACCTTTTTTCTGAGCGTTTTGCATGTCCAACCTGTAATCTGACTCTACCGGAAATTGAGCCGCGGATGTTTTCTTTCAATACGCCTTTAGGAGCTTGTCCGACTTGCAATGGTTTGGGGACGCTTTTAAAAATTGATGAGTCTTTGATTTTAAATCCCAATTTATCTATTTCTGAAGGCGGTATTTTGCCTTACAACCGAATGATGGAGCAGGGGGGCTGGAACGCCTCGTTAGTAGCAGCTGTAGCGCAAGATTTAGGCTTTTCTATTAAAGTGCCTATTAAAGACATGGTTAGACAAGATTTGGAAAAAATTTTATACGGAGCTGGGAATCAATATTTTAGAGTGAAGGGCATAGGTAATAATGGGAGGTCTTATGAAGTTGATCACAAATTTGAGGGGGTAATTCCTAATTTGGAGCGTCGGTACCGCGAAACTAAATCGGATTTTATGAGAAGTGAAATTGAGCGTTTTATGCGCAAAGAAACCTGTCCTGATTGTAAAGGCAGTAGGCTCAAACCAGAGGCTTTGGCAGTAGTGGTTGATCAGAAAAATATTGCCCAAGTTTCTGATTGGCCGATTAAAAAAACGTACGAGTGGATTCAAACGCTCAAAGCTCCTTTGCTTTCTCAAAAAGAGCTAAGTATTGCAGCTGGAGTATTAAAAGAGCTGGAAGCGAGATTAGGCTTTTTACTGTCAGTTGGTTTAGATTATCTAACATTGTCTCGAACTGCGGCTACCTTAGCTGGAGGTGAAAGCCAGCGGATCCGTTTGGCTTCTCAAATTGGTACCGGTTTATCGGGAGTTCTGTATGTTTTAGATGAGCCTTCAATTGGTCTGCACCAACGGGATAACCGAAGATTATTAGACACTTTAAAACGCTTGCGGGATTTGGGTAATACTGTGGTAGTGGTTGAACATGATATGGAGACGATGCAAGAAGCTGATCATTTGGTAGATTTTGGGCCCCTGGCAGGGGAGGCTGGAGGAGAGGTGGTAAGTTTTGGAACCCCTGAAGAAGTTGGTCATGATCCCAAATCACTAACCGGTCAGTATCTGTCTGGTAAAAAGAAAATCCATGTGGCTCCGACTCAAGTTCAAGACAGCCAAGAGTTTATTGAAATCACTGGCTGTAAAGCTCACAACCTGAAAAATATCTCAGTTAAATTCCCTTTAAACCAGTTAGTGTGTGTGACTGGAGTTTCTGGTTCTGGAAAGTCAACTTTAGTTGATGATACGCTTTATCACGCTTTAGCTAGCCGGCTTAATCCTAAACACAAAGAAGAAGGGGAAGATTTTGATGAACTGTTTGGTTTAGAACGAATCAAACGGGTAGTGATGATTGACCAGTCGCCAATTGGCCGGACGCCGCGCTCAAACCCAGCTACCTACACCAAAGCCTTTGATCATATTCGGGAGGTCTTTAGTCAGACAGCTGAAGCTAAAATGAGAGGTTATAAAGTAGGCCGTTTTTCTTTTAATGTTAGAGGTGGTCGCTGTGAAGCTTGTGAAGGGGAGGGTCAGATTAAAATTGAGATGCAGTTTTTGCCAGATGTGTATGTGGACTGTGAGGTTTGTGGTGGCAAGCGCTACAACTGGGAAACATTGCAAGTTGAGTTTAAAGGTAAAAATATTGCCCAAGTTTTGGATATGACAGTGGAGGAAGCCTTGCAATTTTTTGGCTCATACTCACCTATTAAAACTAAGTTGCAAACGCTTTATGATGTTGGACTGGGCTATGTCAGGCTTGGTCAGCCAGCACCGACTTTGTCTGGTGGTGAAGCTCAACGGATTAAGCTAGCAGCTGAGCTATCTAAAACCAGTACCACCAATACTATTTTCCTACTAGATGAACCAACCACTGGTTTGCATTTTGCAGATTTGGAAAAACTTTTGCTGGTTTTGAAAAAACTGGTGGAAAAAGGTAATACGGTCATTGTGATTGAACATAACATGGATCTTATCAAAAATGCAGATTGGATTATTGACCTGGGGCCTGAAGGTGGAGATGGGGGTGGTGAGCTGGTGGCTGAGGGTGCACCTGAGGAAATTACCCAAAATGAAAAGAGTTGGACAGGAAAGTATTTGAAAGAAATACTCTAAACTAAACATATGTTAGAATCACTATCAACCGATGAACAACAAGGAGCATCAAAGGTTTTTTGGGAGGCTGAATATGAAAAATGGATAAGAGAAAATGCGGAGCGTGTTAGTCAGGAATTAGGTCTTGAACCACCTGATATGAATAGACTTATGAGAGGTTTTGCTCTTTTTTTATTGCAAGATACAGCTTCGGGTAAATTTTCGACTCGGTATGGTATAACTGATGTTTCTGAAACAACCAAGAGTGAGATACTTAGAAGAATTCAGTTAGTGGCAGGTATGCCCGAAGTTGGCGAAGAAGAGGCGAAGGAAATATTGAATCAATTCTGCGTTTCTTTTCAAGAGCAAGCATGGGTAGAAGCGAGTGATGTCGAAACTGCTTATCAAGGATATCAGGAAATGGTAAAAAAAATAATTGAGTTACTGGGGGGAGATCTGTTTACTTTAGATCGGATGTATTTTTCGAAATATTATTTGAGTTTTAGATCTGAGCCTTCAAAAATAAATTGATTGTTAGTTAGATTTATACTCATTATCTTTTAATTTTAGGTAAAAAAAGACGCGCTAGTAGCGCGTCTCTATATTAGATTCGATAGAATATTTTTACTCTCTTACTTTCCAAACAGAAACTTAGCAATTTGAGCTTTGTTTTCTAACTCTCTTTCAATTCTCATCAGTTGATTGTACTTACAAATCCGTTCACTGCGGCATAGGCTACCGGTTTTGATTTGGCCAGTCCCCATCCCAACTACAAAATCAGCAATAAAACTGTCTTCTGTTTCACCGCTGCGATGAGAAACCACGGCGGTAAAATTATGAGCCCGAGCTAGTTTGATAGTTTTGATAGTTTCACTGATTGTGCCGATTTGGTTAACTTTAATCAAAATCGAGTTACCGGCTTTTTTGTCAATGCCCATTTGCAAGCGTTTATAGTTAGTCACAAATAGATCGTCACCGACAATTTGCAAAGTGCCATTGGTTGCTTGGGTAAATTTGGCAAAACCATCCCAATCATCTTCGGCAAAACAATCTTCAATCGAAACAATTGGATACTTGCCCAACCATTCTTGGTAACGAGCTACTAATTCGTCTGTACTTAATAGTTTATTTTCGGTGGCTAAATTATATTTACCATCCTGATAAAATTCAGAAGCAGCGGGGTCCATAGCTATAGCCACTTGCTCACCTGGTTTATAGCCAGCTTTTTCAATAGCAGCCATAATAATTTCCAAAGGCGCTTCATTATTGCCAAGTGGAGGAGCATAGCCACCTTCATCACCAACACTAGTGCTCATGCCTTTTTCTTTAATCAATTTTCCTAAAGTATGGAAAATCTCAGCGCCCCAGCGAACAGCTTCAACTATTGAGGGTGCGCCAACTGGCATGACCATATACTCCTGCATATCAGAAGAGTTGCTGGCGTGTTTGCCGCCATTAAGCACATTCATCATGGGAATAGGCATTTGGTAAAGGTCGGTATTAGTTCCAGCCAGCTGTGCTACATAAGCATATAGTGGCTTATTTTGAGACAAAGCGGCAGCTTTGGTAGCAGCCATAGAAACAGATAAGATAGCATTAGCTCCTAAGTTTTCTTTATTTTCAGTGCCGTCCAGCTCAAGCATGGTTTCATCGATTTCGTTTTGTGCACTTACATCCATACCTTTTAAAGCCGGAGCAATTTTATCATTGACATTAGCTACTGCTTGCAAAACGCCCTTGCCGCCATAACGTTTAGGATCGTTGTCACGCAGCTCATGAGCTTCATGTGAACCAGTGGAAGCACCAGAGGGTACAGCAGCTGAAGCCTTAATACCATTTTCTAAAACAATTTCACTTTCAATAGTAGGATTGCCACGGGAATCAAGAATTTCTTGAGAAAAAATGGATGAAATTTTCATAGGGAAAAAAGAACTTAGTAACGTCTTAGTGTAGCATAAAAATAAAAGATGTTTAGAGCTGGTAGGTTTCAATACGAGCTATCGTTTTTTTGATAGTAGCTAGTTCAGTTTCGGGGATAGAAAGACCCCAAACACCGGCTTTGACCAAAAGCTCAATAATTTGAGGATAAAGACTGAGTTTATTGGCATGGACTAAAACTGGTTTGTGATACTTGTGAGCATAGTTGAGACAATGCTGTGTCAGCCATAAAACTGATGGATCAAATTGACTTAGTAATTGACTCAAGTCCATATTTTGACTATCAAGTCCCAAGACTAGGATGCTTAAAGCTGGTAGATCAATGATAAAACCTTCAATTTGAGGTGAAGCAAGTTGCGGTAAATCAATCAAATTAGCTGGTGTTTCCAGGTTGAGCCATACGTGTTTGGTACTAAAACTGTTATCTTCTAAAAATTTTAATAATTTACCAAGTTCAAAAGCTGAGCTGACAAATGGCAAAACTAGTTGAAAGTGTTCTGCTTTGGCTGTCTTATCTAATCCTTTAAGTTCGGCTTTTAAAAGCGAAGGATTATTAAGTAAATACCAAGTACCTCGTAAACCCAGTAGTGGGTTTGGCTCTTTAGGTTGATAGCTTTTACCATCGTAAAGATCTCTTTGCAGCAGGCTGTTCCAATTACTTAGATGGTAGAAAAATGGCTTGTCTTGATTTTTGACCAATTCTGCAAGAGCTTTAGCTATGTGATTAGAAAGATGATCAGCTTTGTCATCGGCTATCAGTTTTTTAGGATGGTATTTAAGTTGGCTTAAGAGAAGTTCGCCTCGTATATTGCTAATACCATCAGCCAAATCATAGTTATTAGTTTGACTTAAGCCAAAAGGAGAGCTAATAAAAAGTTTGGTAGCAGTTTTGCTGGGATGGTTGACATCAGTTTTTGGAGTAGGAATGATTTTGCTGCGCAATTCCAATTTGCCTTGATAGATTTCGCCAGTAGTGCCATTTATTGTTAATAGCTGATTAGCTTTGATTTTTAGCTTATTTTTAAGCCAAATAGTTGGCAAGCTTAATTCCTGAATAAGATTTAAAATATCCGGTTCTAATCTATTTTTAGTGATAATAATGCCAATAACTTGACTAAGGCTTTTTAAAATATCCGGTTCAAAGTCATCCAAAATCAAGATGGTATTTTTATCAAAACTACTTTCGTTTTGACTATTAGCATGGCCAATAGCTAGCCCTGGGAAAAGACCTTCACCTTTATCTAAAAGTGGCAAAGTAAAAGTTGGCGAAGTTTCAGGGTTTTTAAGACTACGTTTGGTTTTATGTTTTTTGCCGGTTAGCAAATCCTGAGTATCAACTAGCCAAAATTTAGCACCATCAAAAACCCATTCAATAGTTTGAGGATAAAAATAGAGACTACGAACCTTTTTGCCTAAGGTAGCTAGTTGTTTAATTTGTTCGAAACTGAGCTTTTGTTTTTCTCTAAGGTGTTTAGGTACGGCTTGCTCAACTGTTTTTGAGCCTGAGCGGATTAATTGATTGGCTTGGGGATGAGTTTCCTTGTGAGTCAAATCAAGGGTGCTTTGACTCACTTCGTAATAATCAGGAGTAACTAGTTCTTCAACCAAAATTTCGCCAAGCCCCCAAATAGCTTCAATGTGTATCGTATGTTTTTTTTGATTCTTAGGATCGCTGGTATGAAGTAAGCCGGCACAGTGGCTATTGATCATAGTCTGAATGATAATTGCCAAATCAGTTTGGTCAACCCGAGTTAGGGAGTGTAAATTTTGAGCTTCAAAGTGCTGAGCCCACATTTGTTTTATAAATTCAATAATAGTGCTTTCACCACTGACGTTAAGGTAGAGTGGATTTTGGCCAAAAGACTGTTTATTGCTTGTGCTTGAACTACGAAGAGCAACATAAGCAGAACCCAAGGCTTCGAAACTATCAAAAATTTGAGTAGCCAGGTTTTTATCAAACTGGGCATTGATAATGGCAGCTTGAATGCTTGAGGCTACATGTTGAGCTGATTCTGGTATTTGAGGGTTAAAGTTGGCTAGTTCCTGGGCTAGTTTTAGTTCCAGTTGATTGGCTTTAATAAATGCCTGATAGGCTGCGGTAGTAATGACAAAACCTGAAGGAATAGATAAGCCATTTTGGCTCAAGTTAGCTAGTCCAATAGCTTTATAGCCAACCAGGTTTTGATCTTCATTGGTAATAGCAGAAAAGGGCAGGAGAAACATAACTAAAATACAAATTCAAAAATTGAAAGTGTAATTTTATAGTATTGGAAATTGATAAGGTTAGCAAGAGTAAGGTCTATATTGTGGGGATAAAACAAAAAATAATCAGTATGAACTTTGCTTGTAAGTTGTATTCAAAAAGTGTCAGAATACATAATAGGAGAGTATTACTTTTAATAAAATATTACAAAAGTCTTGAAGTAAATTTTATTAATGGTACAATTAAACATATAATAAATACTATAAGCTATTTACCAATTACGGTGAATAGTTTTTTAGTTTACTTATATATTTTAAGCACTTTAACACTGATATTGGGAATAAAAATGAGGATTGCCAGAAGAGGATAGAAACTATTTTTTGTTTTCTTCTGGTGATCCTCACAGGGAGGGTCAAAATATATCTAGGGAGGTTGTCATGGCTGTTTCTACTGTAGGTTGGTGTGTTGAAAATTGTCAGTTCCGATCCAGTTCCAACTGTCGGCAATGCAAAGAGGTGGACAGCCCTCTGAAGTTGCCCATGCCGCCTGAAATTAAGGTGACCAAAGCCAATCCCCCGAAAAAACGCAAGAAAGTGAAAGGGAAGAAGTAGTTATTCCTTTTCACTGTTTGCCGCTGAGTAGTGGGCAGTGGACAATGTCGTCCTACCCTCAACTGCCCACCTCAGCGGCCCCAATATCACAGTGCCTACTGAGGCACTCGGCAACACATGTTTTTCATCGGACAAAACCGAACTTGGGAAATTTCTCTAATGGCTGAGATTTTTTTCCAGATATTGGAAAACAACCTGAAAAAGATTCAGGAAAAGCTCTTATTTATTTTTTAAAAAGT
>JAAZOH010000022.1 GCA_012797845.1 Candidatus Beckwithbacteria bacterium | reverse complement strand
TTCCATATTGCCAAACCTTACCATCTTTAACAAAATAGTTCTGGTTATCATCAGGATTGAGATAAAGTCTTTGACCTTGTGCATAACCAGAAGTAGCCACTTTACCAGTCTGGACAGTAATACCTTGAGCTGCAATTTGAGCTTCAGATAGTTCGGTAGCTTGGTTTAGGCGCACTGTAGTAGTAAGCTGATTAATAACATTTCCATCTTCTGGGTTTTGAGGATCCAATTCTTTACTAGGGGAATATCTAACACCTTCTCTTGTTACCACTCCATTTTCTATACTATAAGTGTTTCCGTCAGAACCTCGATAAGTACTGTTAGATATTTGTTCAAATGTTATAGTTTGATTACCATTATCCATAATTGCCCCAAACCCAGATGTAGAATCATAAGTAGTTGGTTGAGCTTGTTGGGCTAGTTTTGATGGTTTGGTGATAGTATCAATAAATTTGCCAAATTGGCTTTTAATATCACTAATAGCATCAGATTTAGCAGTGTCTGTTAAATTTTTTACTGTTAAAGTTGTATCATTGGCTAAGATTGATTTGGATATTACAACATTATCAGCTTGCGCTCCTTGCAAAGTAATAAATTTACTATCTTTATCAGCTTTTTTAACAATATAATCTTTACCTTTATATGTAATAATTGATCCTTGCGTAAGACCAAGGTTGTTGATTATATCTTCTTTTGAGGGTTGTACTTGAGTTACTTGCTGTGGGGAAGTTGTTTGTTCTTGGGGGGATTGAGTTACCTGAGTTTTTGGAGTTAATTTTGCTTGATAATTAGGTGCAGAAATATTCATGCTTTTAGCTAGTTCAGCGAGTGCCTGCTTTCCTGCTTCCGAACGCACAAGAGCCAAATCTGTTTCTGCAGTAGCATATTGACTAGCATATTGATCCGTAAGTAAATCAATATCTATTTGATTTACAATTGAAGGGTCTTTTTGATATATTTGCGTAAAAATTGAAACATCTCCAAGCTGTCTTGCTAAATCAACAAATTTAGCAGTATTTAATTCCTGATTAAGACCTAATTTGCTTGCCTTGCATTCAATGGTATTACAACCAATAATATTACTTTTTTGGGCAAGGTCTTCTATGTAATCAATAGTACCTTGCAGGGTATCATTACTATTTTTAACATCAGTGATTTTTTTACCATCATTCCAAAGAGCTTCCCAGTTGACACTTGTAACTACTTCCTTACCATCAACCACAGCTATTTCCACATACTTACGACCCTGAGCAATAGCTTGGACACAGTTTGTATAATCCCCACCACCATGACCAGAACAAGCATCAGCAGTTAAAGGATTAGCTTCCAAAAGAGTGGGGGAAGTACCAGCTGGTATGTAGTTCTTCCACTCACCTGATTCCCATTGAGTATCGCTGAGCTCTTTGCCAGTTTGAGCTTTGTAGGTTGAAGCTGCTTGCATCTCTACTTTTCTGGCTTGGAAAAAAGGATCATTATCAGCAATAGTCAAACTCATTTGACTTTGAGGATGTTCTAAATTATAAGCTGTGATCCAAGCTTTCTTAGAGCCAAAGCAACCCCACTCACCAGAACAATCAGAGTTAGTTGCTATGCTGGTAGAATTATCACCTTCGTTCTGAAACGATATTTTTATTTTTCTAACTTGAAGAGCAATTTTGTATTGTTCGTCAGTTAAAATACCAGCTTTTTTTGCTGCTTCAATAATTTTATCGCCATCAGCGCTCCCAGCTAAAGCTGCTCCTAAAGAACCACTATCATTAGTCAAAGGATCGGTACTAGCTACTCTAGAATATCTATTTTGAGCAGTTAGACCTTGTTGAATTTCAGTAGAGGACTTTCCTACACTAGTAGCCCATTTTTCATAGTCTTCTCTTTTGCCATTGCCTCCAGCTACAATCCATTCACTAAATCCACCATCTTTGGGAGTGACTGACTCAGTTTTTTTAGAGCTAGAGCCCTCATTTTTATTATCATTATCATTTTTATTATCATTTCCATGCCCCATAGAAGCTGGGCCTTGCGGTGAACCATCAGCATTAAATCCCGAGCTCCTTCCACCAGGTTCGTAGTCTTTTGCATAGTCCCATTCATATATTTCAGGAGTAAAAGCTGTATTTTTAAAATTACTAGATATAGTAACAAGTACTGAAGAAAAAAGTACAGCTATATATAGAGATAAAATCCAAACTGGTGATTTTATTTTGTTAGAAAAAATAATTTTTTCTGAACTTATTTTATTGTTAATGAGTTTTAAATCCTGGAATAGATTAAAAATAATATCCCAGCAGACAAAAAAAATGAAACCAAAAAAACCTTTTTTAGGCATAGTTTTCACAAAAAATAGTTATAGCTAAGTGTAAATAAATCTTAAATTAGCTTGCAAGAGGAAGAAAAACCGAATAACTTAAGTTGTGAAAACAAAATAATAATCTAAAAATCTTATTTAGTATAAATTTATTATACATAAAGAATAACAATTAATATTTGATAAAAAAAGATTATTATTTTATTTGTATAAAAAAAGCACGAATTATTTTTGAAATAAAATTTAAAATAAATTATTAAGATATAAATTGAAGTAAGACTCAAATGTATAGTTTTTCCCCTAAACCATCTAAATTAAAAGAGTAAATTGTAAAAAAAGTTTAAATCCCTTAGTCGTAAATAAAAAAGACGTGTTTTTAGTAAAATAGTCTTATATTGGTTATTGAAAAATTAACTATAAAAATCTTATCCGAGAGAATGATTGTTAAGCGTTAGATGACTAGATGCGCGATGTAAAACAGCTCTAAAAGCTCTTTTTTATCAAAAAGAACGATAAACTGCCAAAAGAAAAAATTACATAAAGATACTCTTGATTAATTAGTGGTGACTAAAAAATACTATGAAATTTACTTTCAAAATTCGGATGGGTTATGAGCTAGTGAAAATGTAGAAGTCTTGCGAACATATTTTTATAGGAAAATTCTAAGTGTTATTAACTTAAGATGTAGAGAGTTATTGCTAATGTTTGCAAAAGATAGCATGAGTTCATTTGTCACCAGTTTTTAAACAATAATTTACTCTCATATATATGTTCAATATATTAATAATAATCAATATTATCAATACAAATAATCTAGTCGAATATACTCTGGCAATTTTTACTGATGAGTGCTACTTTTTGTAAGTCCTGACAAAGTATTTTATTTACAGGGTAGGTATATATAAAACAAAAAATAAATTTTTATAAGTTGAGTTTAAGAACTTCAGTAATGCTAGCTGCTAAAAAATAAATTTTTTATTAGCAGTCAACACTTTTAAATGGTAGTTTTAGATATATATGCATTGTCACAAGTTATTGAAAAAACAAAGCTGATAAAAATATATTTTATGTAAAACCTTGAGACTTACTTTTACACAATGCTCTTAGAGGTTTTATAAGCTTTTTCTGCTATGGATAGTACAAGATAGCTAATTTTAGTGCCTTTATGTGTTTTAGAACCTTTTTCTAGTTTTGAAGCAGCTAAAAAAGCTGCAATTAAAAATTCTTTTATAAATATTAAAATTAAATAGTTTTTATTTTATTATCAATATAAAAATAGTATAGTAACCGATAGTATAAGCAGATGGTTTATATGAGTGATAGATTATTGTTTCTTATGACTTATTGCTAATAAAAACCTATGTCACCACTAGTATCAATCTATAAAAATCTTAATTGGTGGTTTAATATAAAATATTTAATTTACCGAAATTAGACCAAAATAATACACATAAAAATTATGTGCATTAAAAAACTTCTGTAAAGGAAAATTGTTTACAATTTGATGAAAACTTTGAATTGTTTTTGAGGAGCTTAGGAAAGAGAATCAAGGTCTAATTTGAGACCTGGCCCCATAGTTGAGGAAATAGCTGCACTTTTGATTTGTCTGGGGTTAATAGTGGTGATTGCTGCAGAAATATTTTCTTGCAATTTTTTAGCTCCAAAGTTTTTTTTACCAACCAGTAAGTGAATAAGTGGAGCTTTTTTTTCTGTTTTGTAAGCTATCTTATTACCACCCAAATCCTTAGCGGCCTTCTCGGGGTCTCTAGTGATTGTACCGTTTTTAGGGTTTGGCATCAGGCCTTTTGGTCCTAAGAATTTAGCATGCTTGGCTAACTTAGCCATATCTTCGGGTTTGGCGATTAAAACGTCAAAATCGGCTTTTTTGGCTTCAATTTGAGCTAGAACTTGATCGTCAAAGATAACAACTTTTTTGGTTTTACCAGTTCCATGAGGAAGTTCTAAGGTGCCACTTATGTTTTCTTTTTTAGTTTGTAAATTAAGTTCAATGCTAGTATCGAATTTTTCACTGCTTAAATCGAGTACTTTTTGTACTGCTTCTTCTAAGCTGTATTTATTATTAGGATTAGTTTGTTTTTTGAGGGATTTAAAACGTTTTGAGCGAACTTTTTTGCTTTTAGCTTTTGCAGCTTTTTTTGGTTGATCCTGACCAGTGTCGCTGGTTTTTTGAGCTCCATTGCCTTCACGGTCTTTTTTAGCCTGTTCTTCGCGTTTACGCAAAGCCTCTAATTCAGCAAATTCATCAGGTAAATCATAGGCGGATGAACTGCTCTGACTAGCGTATTTATTTTCATTGCTAGCGCGTTGCTGCAGTTCTTCTTCTTGGTTTTGATCCATGACGATATTTCGTTTTTTACCCATAAGTTATGTTTTAACTAGTTTTAATACCCATACTGCGGGCGGTACCAGCTACAATTTTTTTGGCCATCTCAATATCTTTTGTATTAAAATCTTCCATTTTTTCTTCTGCTATTTGCGTAATTTGAGCATCGCTTAAGCTTTGTTTAAGCATATCTCGACCAGGAGTAGCCGAACCCTTTTCAACCTTAATGGCTTTTTTGATAAATTCTGAAACCGGAGCCTTTTTAAGGACAAAAGTGAAACTACGATCTTCATAAATAGTAACTAAGGCAGGAATAATTTCACCCATGCGGTCATTGGTAGCATCATTGTAGGCTTTGCAAAAATCCATAATAGCTACCCCGTGTTGACCTAAGATTGGGCCAATAGGAGGAGCTGGATTAGCTTTACCAGCGGGTAAGTTGAGTTTGATAATAGTCTTAACTTTTTTTGCCATATATTAATAGTGTTTCAAACTAGACAAAGTGCAATTATACAATAAAAAAATACAAATTGAATCAGAGAATCTTTCTCTAATTGATCCCAATCTAGATTTTAGCAACTTGCAAGAAATCCAGTTCAACTGGGGTTTCTCGGCCAAAAATCGAAACCAAAACCTTAACTTTACCTTTATCTTGATCAATTGATTCGACATTACCCAAAAAGTCGGCAAATGGACCATCGACAATTTTGACAGCTTCGCCAACAGTAAAGGTGGCTTTGTACTTGGGAGCTTCCTGCTCCATAAATTTTTTGATGGCATTAACTTCTTCTTCTGAGATTGGGGTAGGGCGATTACCAACGCCAATAAAGGAAGTAACTCCAGGGGTAGTGCGAACTACCAGCCAAGATTCATCAGTTAAAACCATTTTAACGAGCATGTAGCCAGGTAAATATTTTTCAGCAATGGTTTGCTTTTTACCTTTGGCAATCTTAATCCGATTTTGAGTGGGGATTAAAAGTTCTAAAACATAATCAACCAGATCCATAGATTCAACTTTTTGTTTCAAAGCTGTAGCGACTTTATTTTCATGGCCAGAGTAAGTGTGGACGACGTACCAATGAGCTTTAGGGTTGGGAGTTTCGTTAATAATCACGTGATTACTGGCTACCGGTTTGACGGTCAGCTCTTCAGCTTGAACCTGTTCTTCGGGTTTTACTTCTGGTTTTTTCGTCTTCACTTTAATGATTTTTTTACTAGTATCTTTTTTGTTCATATTATTTATTTTAGATTACTATAAATGGTTAAATTATTTGACTAAAAAAGTAAATAATTGTGTAAAAAGGTAATCAAGTCCTCCTAGAAAAGCTCCAACTGCTACGCTTACAATAAAAACTAAAATCGTAGCGCGAATGACTTGTTCACGAGTTGGCCAAATTACTTTTTTAAGTTCCGCTCGAACATCACGTAAGTACTGGGCTGGATTTGAGCCAAAATCTGGTGTACTAAAGGTTATTTCACTCATATATAGTACTATACGTATACTTATTTAATCTGTAAATAGTCTAGAAACAAAAAACCGCTAGTTTAGCGGCTTCTGTCAAGTATTATAGTCTAAAATTGAGGTTTTGCAACTGTTTTGCAGGAAGTGATAAAATAGACTTGTTGCAAAATAAGCAAACCTACACAAACTCGTCTTTTTGGCAATTTTCTTCGTCACTAAACACCTCAAGTACTGTTAGTACTATCGGCATTTAGTTCCTTGAAAATTACCAGAAATACTTCGTTTCTGTGAGATTCTTTATTTTACAACAAGTCTAATAAAAACATTTTTAATATCCATTACATATTTTTTGGAGGAACTATGAAAAAAGTTACAAAGGCTGTTATTCCGGCTGCTGGATTTGGAACTAGGTTTTTACCCCAAACCAAAGCCATGCCTAAAGAAATGTTGCCAGTGGTTGATAAGCCAGTTATCCAATATGTAGTCGAGGAATTAGTCGATGCTGGAATTACTGATATTGTTATGGTAACCGGATACCACAAGCGGACCATTGAAGATCATTTTGATACCCCAAGCATGGATTTGGTGGAAAATCTAAAGATGGGTGGAGAAAAGAAAAAACCCCTACTTGATGCAGTTGAAGCTATTTCCAATATGGCCAACTTTATTTACGTTCGTCAAAAAGGACCATATGGTAATGGTACGCCTCTTATGAATGTCCGCCATATTATTGGTAATGAGCCTTTTATCTATGCTTTTTCTGATGACTTTATTGTGGCTAGTCCTTCCAGAGTAAGACAAATGCTTGATGTTTACAAAGAATATAATTGCTCAGTTTTAGCCAGTATTAGAATCACAGAAGATGAAGACTATAATCGGTATGGAATTGCTGGCGGTCAGGAAATTAAACCAGGTCTTATTGATGTAGCTGAAATTATTGAAAAACCTGGTAAAGATAAAGCTCCTTCAGATTTAGCCAATGTATCCAGCTACCTTTTTACCCCAGACATTTTTGAATATTTGGATGAAGTAATGAAAAGCTTGCAATCTGGTCAGGAATTTTACTATAACGATGCTTTAAAGCTAATGTTGCGAGATAAAAAACGGATTTTGGCAGCTGAGATCAAAGATGGTAAATATTACGATACCGGTAATAAGTTAGAATATCTGAAAACCGTAGTTGAGTTTGCTATCAAACATCCAGATATCAATGGAGAATTTAGAGCATACTTGAAGGGGTTGGATTTATAATTTTCAACTAATCTCTTACTAAAAGACGCGTTACTGGCGCGTCTTTTTGATGTTAAAAATAAACTAATTAAAACTTATAGATATTTGGTGAAAATAATTATTCCAATTATGGCTGCAATTAAGGCATTGATCCAAACCGCGCCGGCAGCAATATCGCGAATATCTCGAGAACCTTCATATGGCAAATGATATCTATCTCGTAAAATATCACAGATTTTTTCAATGGCCGAGTTTAAAAGTTCAGCTGAAATTACCAGACCAAACAGTAGCAAAAAAATTACATAGTCAGTCAAGCTAATCTGTAAAAGCAAGCTTAGTATTGTAACTAAGACTACAGCTAGGCCATGCCAGCGAACATTACGCTCATTTTTGATGCCAATAAGTAAGCCGCGAGTAGCATGGTGAAAAGATTTGAAAAAATATAATTGATGCATACAATGATTGTATAAAAATTTTAATATGAGTGAAAGAGAAGAACTAACAATACCAGGCCTACAATCTTTTTTAAGAATAGAAAGAGAAAATCGTCCACATCTAGCTAGACCATTAAACGAGTCAAATCCGGAAGTTCTAGGCATTAATGTACCAGCTACTTTTCCCTGTCTACATGATGGAAATTCTGCTGAATTTTTATCACATCGATCAATAGAGGAGCCCCCATTTGGCTTTCTTAGAGTAATAACAGCAGCCAGAGAACAAGGTGTAAAAGCTATGTTTATGGATGCTCATAAACTTGGACTATCTTTGGGTGAAATAATACATCAAATTGCTGTATTGAAACCATCTAGTATTGCTTTAAACCCCACTTCAGTAAATTTACAAGAAGCATCAGTTATTAGCCAACAAGCACGAGCAATAGGTATTCCAGTTATTCTAGGTGGTGTGCATGCAACCTTAGACTCTGATCGAGCTCTTCTTATTCCGGGGGTTAGGGCTGTGATAAGAGGTCATGGTGAGAAAGTTTTGCCACAGGTGGTTAAAGCTTTACTAAATCAAGAAAAAACAGAAATACCAGGAGTTTCTACTGAAGAATATTGTAGCCATGATTTTGCGGAAACTATGCCACTGGAAGATGTACCACTTATTGATCCAAGTATATGGCTTGAAAAACCTTTATCAAGATATGAAACAACTGTTTGGGGAGAAAAAAGAATAATTACTCAAGCAGAAGTGTATTTTACTCGCAGCTGTCCTTATGGATGTAGCTTTTGTGCTTCTTCTGCATTGAATCCAGAACGATCCTTTGTTAGGCCATCGATGAAAAGATTAGTAGCTGAAATAAAACTCAATTTAGCTATTGGAGCTGATGCCTTACATATTTTGGATGATAATGTAGTGCTGAACCAAACACATTTAGGAGAGGTCTCAGAAGCTTTGCGAGAAGCTGAAATATCGGATTTAGTTTGGAAGGGGCTAAGTAGAGTTGGAACTCTAAAAGGATTTGACAATGCTGGTTATGATTTATTAAAAAAAAGCGGGTGCTATCACCTAGCTATTGGGTTTGAAAGTGGTAATAAAGAATTATTAAGGAGAATGCGAAAAGGATTTGAACCATCAGATGCTATGACCGTTGCTCAAGAGTTAGCTTCTCGAAAAATTGGGTTTAAAGGAATGTTTATTATTGGATCACCTTTAGAAACCGAGCAACAAATTAAAGAGACAATTGAGATGATATTCAGATTGCAAGAAGCAGGAATGACTGATCTGGCAGTTTTTCAATGGAAGCCTTATCCAGGCACAGAAGACACTGCTTTTTTATGTGCTCAAAAACCAGAATTTGCACATATACTAGCAAGTCAAATAGAAGACTATCAGTCTGTGCAAGCAGGAGAAGCAGGAAGTATGCTGGCATATAGAACAACGCATGATAAATATTTACCAGATAATTGGCCTCCTATATCAGAACTTCCTAATAACGAAATTAGACAGCTAATTGAAGAGATTTATAGAAAATTTTATTCCTGAGGAAAATTTTTACAGAAAGCATGCATTTGACGTTCAAGGTCTTCTAGGTCTTCATACACAATTTCATGACTGCATATCCCTGAGGCACTATTTGAAGGAGGACATTCAGACTGTCTGATGATTACTATTGGAATTTCGTGAGCAAAAGCTACTCCCATTTCTATTCCAACTCCAATTGCCTTTTTATTCACAAATGCAAATAAAAGATCTGAATTTATTACATGACCTAATGCTAACTGCATCATTTCTTGAGCATCACCATCGAACTTATAATAGCAAGCAAAAACTAGGGGAGTAATATTAAATTCAGTTAAAACGGTAATTACTTTTTGGATTTCAGGTCCAAGGTGATCCTTCTCAGTATTTTTTAAGGCAATGAAAGCTTGTGGTGCTTCTTTAGTTCCCATAGACAATTATGTTGTAATTATAACATAATTATCATAATCAAGAGTTTCAAAATTTCACAACAAAACCAAAATTTTAAAAGCCCCAAACTTAGCTTGATTTTGACTGAGTCTAAAAAGTTTTAAACTGATCTCAGTGTCACGGAAATTTTCCTGAGCTGCCAACTCAACAAATTGGTCAAAACTGACTTCAAACGTTTCAATTTTTTCTCCAGCATCCAAGTGAGGATCTTGGACCTTCTGACAGTCTTTGGCAATAAAAGTGTAATAAGCCCAATCAATTTTTTCATAAAGTTGACCACTGTCCCATAAAATCAGTTTAGCTGCTTCCATACCTGTTTCCTCTAGAAGCTCCCTGCGAGCAGTTTGTTCTGGCTTTTCACCATCATCAATTCTGCCACCAAAAACTCCCACAAACTGACCAACACCGGGTTGACTTTGCCGGCCTAAAACGATTTTGCCTTGTGGAGTAACAGGAATAACATTGATGGTATCAGAGCGTTTGAGCTTTTCAAACGTTTGAGCTGGACCATCAAACATCGGTTGCTGCCATTGCCAAGCTTCAAAAATAATACCTTTGAAAACTTGTTTAGCATGAAGGGGAATAGTTTGGCGAGATTGGGGACGTTTGATATCGATCATGGCTTTGATTATAGCAAAGAAAAACTGTTTCTTTAGAAAAAAATATTGTTAATCTAAATTTCAAACATATACCAATCTTTATCTAAAAATAAGGTATAATAAACCTATGGATTATATGCTAATTTTTCAATCAATGATTTTATTAGGTATTGGAGCAGTGGCTCTAGAGCTCTTTGTTGGGATTCAAACTGGTTTTGATCTAGTATTGCTGGGTAGTATTTTGCTCCTTGGTGGCGTGACTGGAATTTTGACTGGCAGTTTACCTTTGGCTCTTATTATTTCCTCAATCCTGGCTGTTGCTTATATTGCCTATGGTCGCAAGGCTATCCGCCAAAAAGTTCTGGTTGTGACCCATCATACTAATATTGATAAGTTAATTGGTAAAAAAGGGATTGTGATCCGCTCAATTACCCCTGATACAGCCGGTATGGTCCGAGTTGATGATGAAGATTGGCGGGCTACAGCTTCCCAAACCCTCTTTGAAAAAGACAAAATTCAAGTTGAAGCTATTGAGGGTGTCAGCTTGGTTGTTGCAAAAATTACTAAATAAATTAGGCAAAAAAGTCGCATAAAGCTTTTTTGGAATATATGGAATTTCTTACCGTAGTTTTAATTTTTATTTTTGTAGTCAGTTTGTTATCACTAATTCAAAGTCTCAAGATTGTCAAACAATATGAAAAAGGCTTGATTGTCCGCCTTGGTCGCTATAATTCTACAGCTGGTTCAGGGGTTGTTTTTCTAATGCCGTTTTTAGATTCGCTCATTAGAGTTGATATGCGGGAACAGGTGATTAACGTGGCTCCCCAGCAGGTGATTACCAAAGACAATGTAGGAGTTATTGTTGATGCAGTAATTTACTATAAGGTAGTTGATCCGGTCAAAGCAGAGTTTGAAATTGAAAATTTTGATTATGCAGTGACAACGCTAGCTCAAACCAACTTACGTAACCTAATCGGGGATAAGCAACTAGATGAAACTCTAACGGCTCGGGATAGCATCAATGAAAATCTGCGCATGGTTTTAGACGAAGCTACTAACTCTTGGGGCGTTAAGGTTACTAAAGTTGAACTGCAAAAAATTGATCCACCAGCTAATATCACTGAAGCTATGAGTAAGCAAATGAAAGCTGAGCGGGAAAAGCGGGCTATGGTCTTGGAAGCCCAAGGTATCAAAGAAGCCGCGATTTTAAAAGCCGAGGGTTCAGCTCAAGCTAAAATGCTCAATGCTAATGCAGAAGCAAAGGCTGTTGAGTTAGTGGCTCAAGCTGCTGAGAAAAACTTCACAGAAAGAGCCCAAAAATTACGTCAGTTGGAAGTTTCTTCTCAAGTGCTAGGTGGAAGTTCGACTAAGTACGTGTTGCCAACTTCAAGTAGTATTGTTAGCGTCTTAAATCTGGATGGTAAAGGAGACAACATTATCCCCATTGAGCGGAAGAAGTAAAAACTTTGAATAAAAAATAAAAATCCTCACTTTTTAGTGGGGATTTTTTATGCCCATTGCCATCACTAGAACATTTCTATTACAGTAGTTGTTATGAATAAACGCAATCAAGCCTATCTTTATCTAGTTTTTGCCTCAGCTATATGGGGGATAGCTTTACCGCTAATTAAAAAAGGCTATGAACAAACCACCCCAATGCAGTTTTTGTTTTTTCGCTATCTATTTGCTGTTTTGGTTAGTTTGCCAATTTTGATTATTTTGTGGCCGAAGATAAAAATTAAAGCTAAACATATTCCAGAACTGATAGGGATTGGTTTGCTAGCCAATTTTATTTCTCACATCCTTATGTATATTGGCCTTGATAAAACTAGCACGGTTGAAACTTCATTATTAGGCTCACTTACCCCTATACTAATTGTTTTAGGTGGAGCTTTTTTCCTAAGAGAAAAAATTACTAAAAATGAAAAAATCGGTATTATTATAGTTTTTTTAGGATCACTACTAGTAGTGTTGGAACCACTTTTCTTAAATGGCCAGGGTTTAAGTTTTGATCACACTTTGGGTAATACGATGATTTTAGCTAACTGTTTTACCTGGGGTGGGGCGATGCTTTGGATGAAAAAAGTAGCGCACAAGTATCATCCACTAGGAATTACACTGATCTCATTTATTCCCACTACTGTAGCTTATTTAATAACACTATTAATTATGGATCCAAAACTTGTCAATCTTGATATTTTTAGCCAACCTATTGCTTTATCGGCGGCTTTGTTTCAAGGGATTTTAGGCTCAGTGCTAGCTCTTTTTTTGTATCAATATGCTCAGCGGGAAGTTGAAGCTTCTGAAGCTACTTTGTTTCATTATTTAGTGCCACTATTTAGTATTCCCTTAGCAATTATTTGGTTGCACGAAATGCCTAGTACTTTATTTATTATTGGAGGATTGATTATTATTATTGGAATTGTAATTGCAGAAAAGCGGTGGAAGGGAAAAAGCCACTAAGTTCCAAAGTAACGGTCACCATAATCGCCTAGACCTGGCACGATATAAAATTTATCATTGAGTTTTTCATCCAGAGCAGCCGTGAAAATTTCTACTTGCGGAAAACGTTTATTAATAAGTTTCACTCCCTCGGGAGCAGCAACCACGCAAACTAACCTAATTTGTTTAGGTTTTTCTTTGACTAATTCTTGTAAAACATGAGCAGCTGAACCACCAGTGGCTAGCATCGGATCGGTTACAATCACGATATTGTTTTGGCTAATTGTAGGTAGTTTCCAATAATATTTACGGGCTTTAGCGGTTTGTTCATCCCGTTCTAAACCAACAAAACCAACCCTGGATTTGGGTAAAAGCTGCATAGCCCCAAAGAGCATGGCCAAGCCTGAGCGCAAAACCGGAATAACAACCACTTCTTCTTTAAGTTTCTGAGCAGTAGTTTTAGTCAGTGGGGTTTCAATCTGGCAATTTTGAAAGTGCAAACCGCGAATAGCTTCAGCAAAAAGAAACTGGCAAATTTGATTAGAGTGACGGCGGAATTTTTGGAGTTTGGTCTTTTTATTACGCAGATGGGCTAGAGAATCAGTGATAAAAGGATGATTGACAAGATGATAGTTTAATTTGCTCATAGTTTTTACAACTTTAAATAATATTGTCTTTTGCTTTCCTCAAATTTTTCTATAGCATAACGAAGCATGGTCCGAGGTATTTGCTTACCATATTTTTGTAAAAATTGCTCCTCCAAATTTTGATCGATTTTACCTAGTTCACGCAACATCCAGCCAACGGCTTTGTGGATCAAGTCATGTTTATCTTTTAATAAAATTTCTGAAATTTTAAGCGTGTCTTCTAATTCACCATTTTTAATAAATGTATAGGTTGCTAAAATCGCGATCCGCTTTTCCCATAAGTTACTCGACTTAGCTAATTGATATAAAGTTTTTCGTTCAGGTTTCTTGCTAAGCAGATAAGCGCCGATAATTTTAGGAGCTGATAAATCAACCAAATCCCAATTGTTAATATGGCTAGTGTTTTTGAGGTAGAAATTAAAAACTTGCCTTTGTTTGTTTTCATCGGCTTTGCCAAATTGCTCAACCAAAATAAGCAGAGCGACTAAACGATATTCATGAATCTTGTTTTGCAATAATTTCTGTAAAGCCAAAAAATCCAGATCTTTATGTTTTTTAACCAACTGTCGTTGTTGGGGGACTGTAAGACCTAAAAAAACATCGCCTTCACCATACTCACCTGGACCGGTTTTGAAAAAACGCTGGAAAATTTCGGCTTTGGCAGGATTTTTAAGTTTAAAAAAATCTGATTGGAGTTGAGTTAAGCTCATGTTTTTCTTACAACAAATAGTTATTAATAATTAAACTATTTCTGCTGCTCCAAGCTCATCAATAAACTTCATAGGTTGAGCTTGGTTCCAAATATAGTCATAGAGTTGTTTTTGCATTTGGGCTAGTTGCGAATTGTAAATTTCCACACAAAAAACTTCTTTGTTCTTATAGGTATAGGTGGCATACACGTCATTATAAATTAAAACTTCAAAATTAATTGTTAGAAACTTGGGATCAACATAGCGGAACTGAGAATAATTTTTAATAAGTTCAGTAACTTTGGTAAAAGCTGGAAATGATTGTTTATTGGTTAAATCGTAAGTTGTAATTTTTCTTTGAACAAATTCCTGCCGCAAATTTTCCGAGAAATCTTCTGGCAAAAAAGCATCTAAATGTTCCATTTCCAAAACTCGAATCAAGCCTTTAGCTTTAGTTAAATTGTAGCTGACCTGCTTTAAACCCTCGACACCTTGATAATAGAGAACTTTGGAATCAGATTGCGATTGTGGGATAATTTGGCTTAAATTAGCAACTAAATCAGATAAATTCTTTTTCAAAGCCTCAAGTTCTTGTTCTTGTTCGATAATCAAATGTTGCAACTTGCTAGGGTGAGTAGCCCCAAAACGCATCCCATGTTCCAAAACCTGGAACTCAACTAACTGTTTCTTTTTTAAAGTATCTAAAAGGCGGTAGACTTTAGTTCTACCCAGGTGAAGTTTACGGCTGATAGTTAGAGCAGGACAAAACCCTGATGCTAATAAAAACAAGTAAATTCTGCTTTCTTCTTCAGACAGAGCATAAGGTTTTAATAGACTAATATATTTGTCTGTTTGATCGGACATCAAATTGAATTATAGCACAGTAGTGCCTACAATAGCAGTAATATGAAAAACTATTCAAGTAGTTTAAAAGGCTCAGTGTTTATAGCTATCTCAGCTCTATTTTTTGCCTCGTATGGAATTTGGTCGCGGTTAATGAATGGTGTATTTGGAGAATTTAATCAAGCTTGGATTCGAGCTTTAATTTTACTTTTTATACTATTGCCCTTTGGCTTTCTGACTCGAACTTTTACAAAAATCAAATCTAAAGATTTGAGCTGGTTTGTTTTAATTGCTCTAGCTGGAGGACTTAATCAAGCTCCATACTTTTATGGTTTTGAGCACTTGCCAATTGGTACAGCTACTTTACTTTTTTATCTTATGCTTACCGTTGGCGCTTATCTAATCGGCAAGCTATTTTTCAATGAAAAAATCACCATATTAAAATATATATCTTTATTATTAGCAATTATTGGATTGTTTATTATTTATCAATTTTCTCTTAATGCTGGACAAATTATTCCAGCTTTAGCCTCTATGGTTTCCGGATTGCTGGGTGCTTGTGTAGTAGTTTTTAGTAAAAAACTATCTTCTAATTATAGTGAAACACAGATTTTAACAGGAATATTTATTGCTATGTTTCTAATTAATTTGTCTATAAGTTGCCTTTTGGGTGAGCATTTTCCTAGTTTACAGGTTGTAGCTTGGTTTGGTGAAATTGGTTATACGATCGCTATGGTAATTGCAAATATTGCAGTGATTGCTGGATTCCGCTATCTAGAACCAAGCATTGGTGGAATTATTGGGCTTTTGGAAGTAATTTTGGCAGCAATTTTTGGCATACTATTTTTTGGAGAAGTTATAACCATTGAATTAATTATTGGAAGTCTTTTTATTTTATTAGCTGCAGGGTTAGCTGACTTTGTTTCTTTGATAAAAAACAAAAACTAAATCTTTATTTGCTCAACGATATTCCAGTCTTGAGGATCTATGGAGTTGACTTTGATAATGCTAATTTTTTCCTTAGAAATTCTAAATTTTCTTCTGTAGTATCATCTGGGTTAGTCATAGCTTTATCAATTTCTAAGTATTGTATAAATAATTTAATATCTTCTACATTAGAATATCCTTTGCTAACTGCCCAATGACCATAATAACTAGCTTGGCCTATACAAAGAGATTTTGACCGTTCGTCATCAGAAATTAAATACATTTGATAATAATGGTGAGCTAGTTTTACCAGATCATCGATATTGGCAGTTTGAGGATGACGATGAATTTTAGTTTTAAGTTTGAGTATTATCTCTTTTTCTCTGAGAAGTTTTAGAGGTATTTGGGTCATAAATAATTAAAAAGAAGTATTTAAAAATATTTGCAGGGCTACCAGGACTCGAACCTGGATGAAGGGTTTTGGAGACCCTCATACTACCATTGTATGATAGCCCTAAAATTAAACCTAAATTAAGATTTAGTGCCATTATTTTAACAGATTGAGAGGGATTTAAGAAGAAAAACAAAATTCTAACATTAAAATCTGTTATAACCCTGAGCGAAAGTCGAAGGGTGGACCTGAGGGGGATCGAACCCCTTACCTCTTGTATGCCATACAAGCGCTCTACCAACTGAGCTACAGGCCCATTTCATGTAAAGATTAATTTCAACTATCTATAAATAAACCATTATCTCTTCGATATCTATAGAGTTGCTCTGCCAACTGACCTGCCTGCCGACAGGCAGGGCTACAGGCCCAAAGTTAAACTAAAAACTTAAAATTAAAAGCGAAAAAGTGGAATTACAACCTTCTTTTTCCTCTATAAGCTAATAGCTAATAAACTAAAAGCTAACCTTTATATTTTACCTGTTTTTTGGATTGAAGCAAGATAAATTTATTAATCTGTAGTCTGAACTTACAATTTTTGCTACCATAAAAATATGTACCGTAGCTTCCTACATACAGCCCGTTTTCATATTTTACAAAAAGACCGACCGGTCTTTCGTTTTGCTTTTTTAGCCTTTTTGTTTGCTATTGCTAGTGGCTTAATCAGTTTTACCTTACCAGTTTTGCTGCAGCGCGAAAAGGTTTCTTTAGCTCTGATCGGCTTGATTTTGGCATCTTCATCAATCTGGAATATTGCGACTGATTTAGTGATTGGTTTTTTAAAAAAACCACCCAATTATCGATGGCTTTTTCAAATGATTGGTTTGGCAATTGTAGCTATTTTTGCTTCTCTATGGCTCTATGATGAAGTAATTATTATCATTATGGCCACGGTTTTGTGGGGGATTTTTACTGAGTTTTACAATTTTGCCAATTTTGACTTTGTAGTCAATAACTGCCAAACCAAGCAACAAGGAGTTAGTTTTGGGACTATGGCAAACTTTCGTTGCTTGGGCTATTTTATAGCGCCAATTATGGCTGGCTCTTTGCTGCTGGCAAATCAGGAATTTGTTTTGTTGGCAGGATTATTTTTAGGACTGCTTATTTTAATCTTGCTCAAACTGTATTTTTCTCAAAAAAAACTACCCAAACCAATCGCTATTCAAAAGCGGCGGATGCCAGCTGCTAAAGAACTAGCTTTATGGTTTAAGATTATTCACAAAGTATTTCCTCTATTGCTGGTTTTTATGACAATGGGAATTTGTGATGGAATTTTATCCAGCTTTGCGCCTTTATTTGTTATGGATCAACCCAATCTGCGACTAATCGGTGGTTTTATTGTGGCTATGCTGTCATTACCAACCATGTTACTGACTGGTTATTTTGGCAGGTTAGCTGATAAAAAAGGTGAAAAACCATTTATTTTACTTGGACTATTAGTGTCTGGAGCTTCTTTGCTGTTTTTTGGGTATGCTCAAGAAGCTTTTGTAGCGATTGTCTTAGCCTTGGTAATTGGTATTGGTTACAGTATCTATATGGCAGCGCTACAAGCTGAACAAAGTCATTATATTGAGAAACATCATGTGCAGGAAAATGAAGTAGTCGGGGAAAGTGGCATTTTTTATAATCTGGGCTTTTTTGGAGGAGCAGCTTTGGCCGGAGTATTAGCAGAAGTTTTTGGCTCATTTGGTCCAATGTTTGCTGTGTTTGGTGTTATGCACTTTGTGGTTGTGGAAATCTACTTCCTCTTTGGACCCAAAGCTCGATCGTTAGTAGATGGAAAATTTGTTTAATTACCCCGACGACCAGAAGCCCGTTGGATACTATGCATAGCAGCTACCCGAGCCTGAGCTCCAAAATTTTTGTTAAAACTTTGTCTGGCTGGTAATACCCCTCTTTTACTTTCTAAAAAAGCTTGCATTTTACGTTTCTGCTCTGAAACCTGTTGTGCTTTTCCCTTCATATGAAGTTAAATCGATGGAAATCCTAATGTTGGTTTTTAGGATAGCTCAGGGATTATTTCAACTTAGCGACTTCTTTGTGGTCGGTTCGTTCTCGGCAATTGCGGCAGTATTTGACTAAAACCAATTTTTCTTCAGTATTAATTTTGTTACGTTGAGTAATGTAGTTTCGACTTTTACAACGAGTACATACCAAACCTACCATAATTCGGTGTCCTGCTTTTTTTGCCATAGAATGGTACCTCCTTTATTTTTTATTTTAGTAGTGAATTTTAACAGCAAAATTGCTTATCGTCTACAAACACTTGATGTGTAACTTTAATAAAGCCCCAAACTAGCAATCTATTTGTTTAGGGCAAAACTATCTGAGCCTGGATCGGGAATCGAACCCGAGACCTCATTCTTACCAAGAATGCGCTCTGCCAACTGAGCTATCCAGGCAAAATTAAAAGCGATTCATATATTTTACCAGTTAGAAAGGGGCAAGCAAGGTGAAAAACGTTACTCTAGAAATCTTAGGCTATACATCAAGACTATTCCCAATAGAAAAATAATAAAAGAAAGTAAAGATTTACCCAGATGAGTTTCTTTTCTTAGCTCAGGAATAAGATCTGAAGTTGGGATATATAAGAAACCACCGGTTGCTAAGGGAAGTAAAAAACTCCCTATATTCTGACTAAAACCGCTTAGATAGTAGCCAAGCAAACCACCCAAAAGGGCGGTAAAAGCTACCCCAACATTTAAAAACAAAGCCTTTTTAGTAGTAAAACCAGCATGAAGTAGTACACCAAAATCACCAATTTCTTGAGGAATTTCGTGTAAAACAATAGCTAAAAGAGTAGTCATTCCCAAATACGAGCTGACACTAAAAGTACTGGCAATAATCAAACCATCAATAAAATTGTGAATACTATCGCCAACCAAATTCATATAGCCAAAAGTATGAATTTTACAGTTCTGCTTATGGCAGTGTCGCCAATGCAGAATTTTTTCAATCAAGAAAAACAAACAAAAAGATAAAAGAGTAAGAAGAGCTGTAGTATCGGTACCAAGACTTTCAATGCTTTCAGGTATTAGATGTAAAAAAGCTCCACCTAGCATAGTGCCAGCGGAGAGAGCAACTAAAAAAACCAACACTTGTTGAAGTGAATTCCGTTTGAAAGATAAAGTTAAAACTCCGGCAAAACCGATTAAACTGACTAGGGTAGTGGAAAGAAGAATTGCAATTAGCATGGAAGTATTTTAACAATTAATGATAAATTTTGATACAATTCCTAATATTGCCATATTGCCGACTTAGCTCAGTTGGTTAGAGCGCCTGTTTTGTAAACAGGAGGTCCCGGG